>CBDUWQ010000042.1:0-22639 GCA_965370965.1 uncultured Bacteroidales bacterium | reverse complement strand
TAGCACTTATAATTAAGTACTGCTATACTACCTTACAGGTGTATTGTAAATACTATAAATTTTAGAACTCCATGGCGAATAACGCTTTTGGATTCTATTAATTGTAATAATCTTAGACTCATCATCATGCATTTCATTAAAATACAAATAAACTGCTAAACTTATAGCAGCAGTTATATCACCTCCAACATGTAGCTCATCATCAATATTTGATACTTGCTTGCCCTTTCGGCGGAGTTCTGAACGAACTTTCATGTTAATGACTTTGGGCAGCATTGTAAATATAAAAATTAACAATACCAATGCCCCAAACACAATTGTATAACCAACAAGTGCAACTGCCCAGCCGCCTTGATTTGCTATTAATGACAAAATTCCATTATCCATAACTTATAAAATTAAAGTGGCATGTTGCTATGTTTTTTGGGAGGGTTTGAAAGTTTTTTTGTAGCAAGGCTTTCAAAACCGCGAATAATTCTAAAGCGTGAGTTTCTTGGCTCAATTATATCATCAATATAACCATATGCAGCCGCCTGATAAGGATTGGCAAATTTATCTTTATACTCTTTCTCTTTTTCTTCAATAAATTTGGCTTTTTCGTCGGGGTCGGTAATCTTTTTTATGTTTTTACCCTCTAACACCTCAATTGCGCCTTGTGCCCCCATTACTGCAATTTCGGCAGTGGGCCAAGCATAATTAAAATCGCCTCGTAACTGTTTACACGACATTACATCGTGAGCACCACCATACGACTTGCGTAGTGTTATTGTTATTTTTGGCACAGTAGCTTCGCCATATGCAAACATAAGTTTTGCCCCATGTATTATTATGCCACCATACTCTTGCTTACTACCGGGCAAAAACCCGGGGACATCAACCAGCGTAAGTATCTGAATATTAAACGCATCGCAAAAGCGCACAAAACGAGCAGCTTTTTTTGATGCTTCAATATCAAGCACTCCTGCAAGGTAATTTGGTTGGTTTGCAACTATTCCGGTTGGCACACCATTAAATTTAGCAAAGCCAACCACAATGTTTTTTGCATAATTTCTATGTACTTCTAAAAATTCCTGCGAATCTACCAAACTATAAATCACATCTTTAACATCATATGGTTGATTCGGATATTCAGGTATAATTTCATTTAAGTCATCATCAAGCCTGTCAATAGGATCAGAACAAGTAGTTACAGGTGGCTCCTCCAGATTATTTTGAGGAAGATACGACAACAGTTTACGAATTAATAATATACCCTCCTGTTCATCTTCGGCCAAAAAATGCGAAACACCAGATTTTGATGCATGTACATTTGCACCTCCAAGATCTTCAGTTGAGATATCTTCGCCGGTAACTGTTTTAACCACCTTTGGTCCGGTAACAAACATATAACTTGTTTTGTCTGTCATTAATACAAAATCGGTTAAAGCCGGAGAATAAACAGCTCCACCGGCACAAGGTCCAAAAATTGCCGATATTTGTGGTACTACTCCCGAAGCAAGAATATTACGTTGAAAAATTTCGGCATAACCTGCCAAACTTGCAACTCCTTCTTGTATTCGGGCGCCGCCACTATCGTTAATTCCAATTACAGGAGCGCCAACCTTCATGGCCATATCCATAATTTTGCAAATTTTTTGTGCAAAAGTTTCCGATAACGACCCTCCAAATACTGTAAAGTCTTGCGAATAAACATATACTACCCTACTGTCAATGGTACCATGCCCAATAATAACTCCATCGCCCAAAATTTTGGTTTTCTCAAGTCCAAAATTAGTACACCTGTGTGTAACAAACATATCAAACTCCTCAAAGCTACCTTCATCAAGCAACATGTCAATTCGTTCACGGGCTGTAAATTTTCCTTTTTGATGCTGTGCGTCAATACGAACTTCACCCCCGCCGAGCCTTGCCTCTGCTCTTTTTTCAATTAACTCATTAATTTTATCCTGATTTGCCATAGTTAAATGATATAATAATCTATTTTTTATTATCACATAATTCGGTTAATACACCTATTGTCGATTTGGGATGCAAGAAACCTATATTTAAACCTTCTGCCCCTTTTCTGCCAACCTTGTCAATTAACCTTACCCCTTCTTTCTCAACATCTGCAAGGGCTTGGTTTACATCATCAACTGCAAAGGCAATATGATGTATTCCTTCACCTTTTTTCTCAACAAATTTACCTATCGGACCTTCGGGGTCGGTTGATTCCAACAACTCAATTTTAGTTTGCCCTACTTTAAAAAAGGCTGTTTTAACTTTCTGGTCTTTAACCTCTTGGATTGAGTAGCACTCTAATCCTAATACATTTTCGTAAAACTTAACAGACTCTTCTAAATTTTTTACTGCAATTCCGATGTGTTCAATATGTGTTGGCTTCATGTGTTATATTAATTACAATTTATAATTCTTTGCAAAAGTATAAAAGCACAACGTGTTAGCAATGACAAAACTCATTATTCCTTTGTTGTTTTGCAACATAAGTTTCAAACTGAAAGCAAATCACAAAAAGCTCTAATAAATCATAAATATTAATGCTCAATAACACTGTAAAAAGCTTGTTGAATATTGGTTCTAACATTCATGTCAACAAGTTTCTTGTTTTCTTGATTGGGGAAGGTACGGTTCGATAAAAATATAAATATACTTTGGTTGTCAGGGTCAACCCAAAAATAGGCTCCGGTAAAACCCGAATGCCCAAAACTATTGGCTGATGCCGATGGACAAGTAGGGCCAATATCATCTTTTTGAAGTGCTGGTTTGTCAAATCCCAATGCGCGGCGGTTTCCCTTGCGTTTATAGTAGCTTTTATTAAAGATATCTAAAGTTTTTGGCAAAAAATAACGCTCTCCGCCATAAATGCCTTTATTAAGCAATAACTGACCAAGCTTGCCCAAATCGTTTGCATTTGAAAACAGCCCGGCATGCCCCGACACACCTCCTAACATTGCGGCACCGGGGTCGTTCACATAACCTTTTATTATCTGGTTCCTAAATACTTTATCGTCTTCAGATGGTACAATTGTATAAGGGTTATAAAACTGCCAAGGGTTGTAATTTGTAAAATTCATGCCTAATGGAGAGTAATAACAACTATCAGCATAAGAATCAATCGACCTTCCGGTTTTTTTATCAATAAGCATTGCCATTAAATAAAAACCCAAATCGCTATAACGATACCTCTTTTTTCGATATAATGGTGTATCTAAAATTGCCAGAAAAATAGAATCTACATAATCGTTTCTCATGTAAATGCCTTTACATACCTTAACAGAATATTGTTTGGTTGAATCCGGACTATATAAATTATCCCTCAATTTGCCTTTATCTGTTAAGGTATTTCTATAAAATGGTATCCATGAACGCAAGCCCGATTGGTGCGCCAATAATTGATTAATACGTACTCTTTTTTTATCGGTTTTATTTAGCTCGGGCAAATACTTCGACAGCCTTGCTGTTAAATCAATTTGGTTTGCCTCAAACATACGCATTAATGATACAGTTGTGGCTGCAACCTTTGTAACCGATGCAATATCATAGATGTTTGTTAAATTAACCTTAACTTTTTTATTATACGTATGGTATCCAAAGCTTTTTTGGTAAATTACCTTGCCGTTTTTTGCATAAAAAATCTGGCATCCCGGCATGGCTTTTTGTTGAATTGCATCATACACAATGGAATCTACTTTAATAAAAGCCGTATCGGGCAACCCAAATTCACAAGGCTCGGAGTATTTAATCCGGGTGGCATTATAAAACAGTCCAATACCCGAAGGCAAGTCGTTTTTTATGGTTACAGGCAATACACCATGCACCCCAATACCACCAAATATTGATTGTGCTAAAAACTTTTGTGCCAAATCACTATTACTATAACCCAACAGCACCGATTGAAATATGTTTAAGTTTTTATAGTACCTTAAAGCATAAGGATTACCAAAAAAACCAAGTACTGTTGGTTTTAAGGCGGCAATTTGCTCGGCGAGGGTAATGTTTGCATCTGACAACTTAAAATGCCTGTATGGCCATTCACTAACCCCATGCTGACCTACTATTATATGTGTATAGCTTGCCACAGTATCCAAAATTATTTTAACCTCTTTACTGTTCGGCCATTTTGAGCAACTAATGGTATCAACACTTGTATATTTTGTTAAGTATTTATAAAATATATTTGATGCCTTTGCCCCCATTGATATACATAGTATCCGCTTTTTATTAAGCTGCTTTAAAGGCAACAAATCGCTACTGTTTTTAATAAGTGTAATTGAGGCCTCAACTGCTTTTTGTTTTAAATATTTTGATGCTGTAGAATTAATATCTTCTAAAAGATTATCTGTTTCAACGGGTTCGTAATTATCAAGTCCAAACCACTGTTTAGCCTTTAAAATCTTTAAACACTTTTTGTTAATTGCTTTTTCAGAAATAATTCCATTATGTACCGCATAGACAATAGCCCGCATTGCGGTTTCAATATTCTCAGGGTAAAGTAAAACATCATTACCTGCCAGCAGAGCTTCAACTTCGATTTGCCCCGGTTTAATGTTTTTTGTTGCCCCTCTCATATTAAGGGCATCGGTAAAAACCAGCCCCTTAAAACCCATTTGTTTTTTTAAAATAGTGTCAATTATAATTGATGAAAACGATGCAGGGCGGTTATATAGCGAATTGAGTGAGGGAACAGCAATGTGCGCCACCATAATGCCACCTAACTCATTTTGAATTAATTTATTAAAAGTGTATAAATCATTATTTACAAGCTGCTCTTTTGACTTGTAAATTGTAGGCATTGTTTTGTGCGAATCGGTACTTGTGCTTCCGTGTCCGGGAAAATGTTTTCCTACGGCAAGTACTCCGTTATTTTGCATTCCGATAGCAAAAGCAAGCCCTTTGCGCACTACATTTTTTTTATTGTCGCCAAAAGCGCGCATATTAATAATGGGGTTATTGTAATTGGTATTTATATCAAGCACCGGTGCAAAATTAATATGGATTCCCATACGCCTGCATTGTCGGGCAATATCATGTCCTAAATCAAAAACTAACTGATCGTTGTTAACAGCCCCTAATGCCATTGCTTTAGGAAAAGGCTCTATACTATCAATGCGCATTGCCAAACCCCACTCGGCATCAATTGATACCATTAAGGGTACATTTGATACATTTTGTAGTTTGTTTATAAAAATAGCTTGGTTGTACGGACTACCCTTCATTAATATAATACCCCCAACTTGTTTTGAGCTAACCAAATTAATTAACATTTTTTGATATCTTTTATTTTGGTTGGCATAAACAGGCACCATAAAAAGCTGTGCTACTTTTTCTTCAAGGGTCATTGTATTCATTAAAGAATCAATCCATGCCGATTCAATTAATTCAATGGGTGATGCCAGCTTTTTTTTATGAAAGTTATTGGATATGCTATTATCAATTAATGCGCTTGTAAGTACAAAAGGGAGTGTTAATATTATGATTTTTATTATAAGTTTCATTGTTTATTTCAATAGTACGTTAGATTCTGAGATATGAGCCTGCCTTGTCGGTCAGACAGGTAATGAGATTAAAACTACATTGTTGATAATCAGCAGCTTACGCACAAAGACAATCGCATCTAAATTAACTGACAGTCAACTACTTACAAGAGTATAACGAACTGTTATTATTTAAGGCGTATAATTTATTTAATCTGTTTGTAATTTAACCGCAGAGAGCGCTGAGATTCGCAGAGTTCATTAAATAATTATAGCCTGCTCCACTTTTTTGCGGGGATGTTTAATCTGTTTGTAATTTTTTTATAACTATCTCTCAATGACTAAACTTATATCTATAAAATACAACCACGAAGAAACTAAGACACAAAGGTTCACTATATAATCCGTAATGTTGTTTTATTTAATGAAATTCTATAATGTGGGTTAATTTAAGAATATTAGGTAAAAGCATAATACAAAGTAAGGTAAATTATAACTTATGGAAAGGAAATTATTAAAATAACGTTTGTAATAATGCGAGTTACCATTACAAAGCATTGAGCATTTTCGTAAAAACCTCATTGGGCTCTAAACCCGGTTCATCAATTGAATATTCGGGTTTTAATCGGTTTACAAAATACATGTCAGCATCATCGGCCTTTTTCATTGCAATTCTGCCACGGTAGGTGCAATCAAAAAAATCTTTAATAATTTCATAGGTAACACCTGAGATGTTTACCATTCCAACTTCACTCTCCTCTTGTAAACGGGCAGCAATATTTACTGTGTTACCCCAAATATCGTATATATACTTCTTTTTACCAACCACACCGGCCATTACAGGCCCTGTATGGATTCCTATACGGCATCTCCACTCTAACCCTTCGGGTGTTTTTGTCTGGATTACCATATCATTGACTATTTTACGCATTTCAAGGCCTGCCAAAACAACATTAAAAGCATTACTTCGGTTACGCAATGGAACGCCTCCCACACACATATAAGCATCGCCAATGGTTTTAATCTTCTCAACAAAATGTTTGTCAACAATATCGTCAAAGCTTTTAAAATATGAATCAAGGGCATCAACTAAGTCAATAGGTGTAAGATGTTGCGTTAGTCTTGTAAACCCAACAAAATCGAGAAATAAAACAGTAGTTGATTTAAATGCCTTTGGCTTAGCTTTTCCTTTTGATTTAAGTTGGCGGGCCACCTCAAACGGTAGAATATTAAGCAGCAAATCTTCCGATTTTTTCCTCTCCTCTTCAATAGCTTTGTTTTGTTGGTTAATTTCGCGCTGTTGCTCTTCAAGTAATGTATTTGCACTTTTTAAATGGTTGGTAAGTGCAAGCATATACTCGTTTTTTTGGTTTAATGCCTCCTCTGTCTCCTTAAGTTTTGTTATGTCGGTTTCAATGGCTATATATCTCTCAATTACACCTGCAGGCGAAACAATTGGCGTAAATGTAGTTTGAATCCACTTAAACTCACCAGAGCGTGTTTGACATTCAGCAACGTAATTAATCGATTTTTTTGTTTTTAAACATTTATCAACCTTTTTACTAATTTCAGAATTTTTACTTGCTTCAAAAATAGTACGTCCAAACTTTCGTTTAAACTCATCAATAGAGTAACCATATAAACGGTTAAAACCATCATTTACCCATTCAATCTCGCCCATTTTGTCGAGTATAATAAATGAGTTATCGGCCTTATCCATAAAAAGGACAAGTTTATCCATCAACTTTAACACTTCTTTGTTTACTGTGTTCTCTTCTTGAATTTCATTTATCCTTTTAAAACCCTTAAGCTGATTATCAATACGGCTTAATAACTCAAAATCTTCAATATTTCCTTTCAAATATTCGGTAACTCCCGATTGAAAAGCCAATTTTATATTATTTGGAATAGAAAAATGTGATTTATCAATAATAATAACAGGGATATCTTTATGATCATCACTATTTTTAAGGGTTTCAATAGTGCTTACATCTTCAAAAAAATTATCTTCAATAATCAATATTATTAAATCAACTTGTTGTTTTGCAATAAATGAATAAATATGCTTAACATTTCCTAAAGTAAAAACATTAAACTTACTTTCCGATTTGCTAATCAAATCAAAGTATTCATTAAAATTGCCAACCAAAAGGATTCTATTATTCAAAATTTTTTGTATTTAATGTTTTATATTAACACACTATAAAGATGATAAAATAATATAGTAATTTACCACAGTTTGCTCAATTATAATTTATACAACCATAACCGGGATTATGCGTAATTCAAGATAAAAAAAAGGCTACCGAAGTAACCTTTTTTTTATAATATGTAAGATTTTACTATTTAGCAGGGTCAGCTGTATCCCAGAATATTCTGGTTAACAAGTCATCGCCTCCAATAGCTATAGCAGCAGCTTCATAGCTATCTTTATTTAATGTTTGCTCATTTACAGGATAAGTAAATCTAGTTGGAACAGGTCCTCCTGTTACAGCAGCAGGTGCCACATTCATTTGAGGATAGTCCAATCTTCTATACTCAGTATAACCAATTAAACCGCGAGTATAAAAAGCAATGTACGCCTGTGTTCCGATTTTTTGTCTCCAGTCACCTGTTGCAGTAGCATAAGCTACATCAGCAGTTGCCAAATATATATCGACTCCGGGAGCTCCCCAAAAATCAAACGATGCGGTAATTGCAGCATTATATGCTGCTTCAGCTGTCATACCAACATCATAACCTCTTTCAGCTGCTTCAGCCATATAAAACAATATCTCATCATATGTTAAAAGAAAACCAGGGTATGTAGCAGTTTGAATAAAATCATTTATATGAGAGCAATTTGGATAACTATTTGAAGCTCCATATACACCACCTACCCATGCCATTTTAACAACACCAGTTTCAGTTGAGGTGTCAAGCATATTAGTGAAATAGCTATTTACTCGAGGGTCATCTAAACCTACCATTAAATCAACAATTGTATTTGCAGGCACAAAATCACTACGACCGCTTAATACTAAGTCTACGTGCAATTGATTCGTATTTGGTGTCGATCCGCCATAAACAAATATACCGTTATAGGCACTGCTTGTAAATACACCTGCAGTAACAGCAGATTCTACAGCAGTTTGAGCAGCCTGGCTGTTAGCATCGGCAATAGTAATACCAATTTTTAACTTAAGTGATTGTGCAAAAGTGCTCCATGCACCAGTATTACCACCATAAATTTTATCAGCACCATTAAAATAGCTATCACCACCTGCACTTAAAGTTACAACAGCAGTATTAAGCCTGTTTATTAAATCAAGGCTAACAGTTTCGGCATCGTCATACTTAGGATTAATATTCTCTATGTCAAGAGCCTCAGTATAAGGTATGTCACCAAAGGTTACCATTAAGTTATAATAGCCATAAACCTCTATTATATCAATAATAGCAATTTTATTTGCAATTGTAGCTGCAGTTTCTAATCCACCAACTTTATTTTCGGTTATTAATTCTTTAGCTCTTTTTAAAGGATTAAAAACTAAACGATAATATGTAGAAAATGCATTATCGGCAATAGTACGATTGATGATGTCATAATTAGCCTCATCAGTATAAGTAGTCTCTGTCCAGTATTGAGCAAATAATTTCCAAACATTTAAATTCACATTTGTGTTTGATATTTGGTCAACCAACTCCTTTTCAGCATTGGTAAATAAAAATTCACCACTTACCTCTGAAGGATTTCTATTATCTGTATTGTAATCATCGAATTTATCAGTACATGCCATCGACAATCCAACCAATACAAAATAAATTAAAAATATTTTTTTCATATTACTCTTATTTTTTAAAATTGAAGTTTAATACTAAATCCTAAATTTCTGGTAGAAGGCATTACACCACTCTGCCATCCTTGTATATTACCGGCACCTTGAGAAGCCTCAGGATCGGCATGAGGAAGATCTTTAGAAAGAATTAAAAGGTTTGAACCTATAAAGCTAAATGTAGCACCTTTTATAAATGTTTTTTGTAAAACATTTTTAGGTATGCTATAGCTAATAGACAATTCTCTAAGTTTTACATAATTTGCATCGTAAATAAAACCAGCATTAGGATTACGTGACCAACCAAATACACGGTAGTCTCCACCAGATACTCTAGTTGTATTAGCCTCATAACCGGTAACATCACCGTTACCATCAACTATTTCAACAACACCATCAAGTATTAGTCCACCACTTGTTCCGTCGGCAGTAACACCATCACGAACCGGATTACCTAAATCATTGCTATAATCAGTTTCGGCATAAAGTCCTGTTCCCATTCCGTACCATTGGTCTAATGAGAAAATACTTCCACCCACCTGCATATCAATTAAGAAACTGGCAGACCAACTTTTATAATTAAAAGTGTTCATAATACCACTGTTCCAATCAGGAGTAATATTTCCAATAACCTTATCAGAAGTACCGGTCTTGTCATAATATCCATTTGAAAGAACAATTTTCTGTCCATCAGGAGCATATCTGTAATCGGTTCCTTGAATTGCTCCATAAGGTTCACCTTCGCGTGCATTAATTGTTACACCACCTTGTAAGCTGGCAATCTGTAAATTCTCAATATCATCACCAAGAGAGATAACTTCATTAATATTTTTAGACCAGTTTAAAGTAATATCCCAACTAAAATCAGTTGTTTTCACAACAGTTCCTCTTAGTTGTAACTCAACTCCTTTATTTTCAACTTCACCAATATTAACCCATTTTGAGCTGTATCCTGTAACTCTTGAAACGGCCAAAGGTAAAACCTGATTTACTGTATTAACTTTATATAAAGCTAAATCGAAGCCTAAACGGTTTTTAAACATATTTAATTCCAAACCACCCTCAAGGCTACCTGAAAGCTCTGGTTTTAACTTCTCATTATTTTTTTCCCTTGGAATTGATACTAAAGCTGAACCACCAAATGGTGCCTCTAAGGTATAGGTACTGTTTACCGTACCCCATTGTGCATCGTTACCAACCTTTGCATAGCTTAACCTAAGTTTACCTAATGATAACCATGATGCATCAACTACCTCAGAGAAAAGGAAACTTGCTGCAATTGATGGATAACCATAGGCTCTATTGTCAGATGGTAATGTAGAAGATATATCATAACGATAAGTTCCATCAACAAATAACATATTTCTCCAACCTATTGAGGCACTAATAAAATATCCATTTACACCTATTTCTTCCAATACTTGCTCGGGTGGCAACATAGGGCTAACACTATTGCTTAATGCAAATGTGCCGGGAACCGCTAATCCACCATTGGTTGAAGAATAAGAACGCTCAAATTTACTGCGGCGTACGTTAGTTCCAACAAAAGCATTTAGGTTTAAATCTTCAGTTAAATTTTTCTTAAACTTAAGCATAACATCCATATTGGTTTCCATAAATGTTATGTTATTTAAGGCATATCCCGAAGTTACATTAGTTCTTCCTACACCAAATCTACCTGATACAGAACCAACTGCTCTTCTTTCCTCTTGAATAAATCCATAAGTATCAACCGAAACTCTACCCATTACACTTAAAAAATCATTTATTTTCCAATCAAGTTGTGAGTAACCAATTAAGCGGTTTCTACTGTCATCCTGATAACTCTCATAACGTGCAAAATAAGGGTTATCCCAATAAATAGGGGCTAAATTATTCTCGCTGTTAGGGTTCCAAGAAATATTTTTACCTGAGCTTTCATACACTTGTTTTTGCATACCTATATCAACTCCCATCTGAAACCACTGGCGAAAACTTGACATAATATTTTCATTATAACCTGTATGATTACGCCCTTTTGTATAAGTATTAGTCCAGTTAACTGATGTAGATATAGTTAAATCATCTAAAATATCAAATGAAGCATTAAAAGAGAAATTATTCTTTTTAAACAAGCTGTTTGGCAAAATACCTGTTCCGTCAGTATTGGTATATCCAAAACGGAAAGTAGAAGCTTTAGTTCCACCTGTAATATCAAAACCATTGGTTAAAGTTCTGCCTGTTTCAAAAAATGATGCAGGTCCGTTGGCTCCGGCAACAAAAGGTGTCTTTTTCATATAATTAGGTGACTCAGGATAAAATGAATCCCACTGATAAACCATTAAACTGGGATCAAATTTTTCACCCATTGATGCATCCTCAGTAGTTGGTGTAACTAAATCAAGAGTTCCATCGCCATCAAAATCATACTCCATTAAACCGGGATGATCGCCACCACTATAGTAAGGTCCGTACCCAGGTCCATAATTAGTTTGATACTCAGGGAAAGTTTTTTTGTCAAATGTATGGAACATTGTTGATGAATTTAAAGATACTGACATTGTTTTTTCAGCACTCTTTTTCCCCCTTTTGGTTGTTATAATAATAACACCATTTGCAGCACGTGAACCATAAAGTGCAGTTGCAGCAGCACCTTTAAGTACAGTCATACTTTCAATATCATCAGGGTTAATGTCACTAACAGGGTTACCATAATCATAACCACTTCCACCTCTCAATTGTGATCTGTTATTTGTATTCTCGTTATTCATAGGAATTCCATCAATAACAAAAAGAGCCTGATTGTTACCAGTTAATGAAGTTGAACCCCTGATAATTACGTTTGAGGAACCACCCATATTGGTATTGGCCTTAATTTGAACACCGGCAACTTTACCAGAAATAGAGTTGATTACATTAGCATCTCTACCTTTGGTTAGTTCATCGCCACTAACTTCTTGAACTGCATATCCCAGCGATTTTTTCTCGCGAGAAACCCCAAGGGCAGTTACAATTACTTCATCAACACCAATAACATCCGGTTCCATAACCACGTCTATTACATTGGTTGATCCAATTAATACTTCTTTTGTTTTCATTCCTACAAAAGAAAAAACTAATGCCTGAGCATCAGCCGATACACCAAGAGTATAATTACCATCTACATTGGTAATAGTACCTGTTGTAGTACCCTTAACTGAGACAGATACACCTGGTAATGACATTCCATCGTCTGAGGAAGTAACCTTACCGGTAATTGTCTTTTGTTGTGCATTTACCACTAATGAGCCTATCATCATAAGACCCACAAATAGCATTGTAAATTTCTTCATAAATAAACAAATTTAAGTTAATAAATAGTTGTTAAATGTTGTTATGCTGGCACTAAAGTGAGGAAAAAAACGCAAACAAACAAACTTTTTATTGATAATTATCAGGTTTTATAAGACTTTGGGTCATAATTTAACATGCCTTAACTATTAAAAGCGGTTAATTATCAATGAGTAAACACCATATAATAACTATTTTGTGCTATAGGTGATTCTGTACAAATGTTAAAAAGCATAAGGTAATAATAGCATACTTAATCTATTAATAGCCACGAATGCACGAATAAAAGCAATGTTACGAATAATGCCTTTAGCCAAATGGTGAAGAAAAAATCGTGATAACGCACATTGATTAGCACAAAAAGGCATACAGATTTTAGGATAAAAAAATGGTGATATTGAGAGGGTAAACAACAAAGGGCATTAAAAAAATTAATGCCCTTTATTTTTGTATATATATAATAATATATGTGCTCTATATTTTATCTTCTACAATTTTCAATATAAGTTGTTCCAACTTATTGGTTTTACTCATTATTTCATCTCCTTTATTAATAATATCTGATGCATAGCTTTTATCGCCAAGTCCGGCTGCATTTATTTTTACATTCAAAAATGCCCCTAAAACACCGGCTCTTGCAGCAATTGCTCCTACACCTGCATCGGTTACCGAATTTGGATTGCCCGTTTCAGCCATAGCTTTCATAACTTGCATCGACTCATAGCATAGTTTCATGGTTTCAAAAGGTATCTCGGTGGCATATTTTGTGGCATCTTCAATAGCATTTGTGCGAATTGCTTTTTCCTCATCTGATTTTTTTGACAAGCCAAAGGCATCCATAATTCTATTAAATGCCTGAGTATCTTCATCAACCATTTTTAATAACCTTGTTTGATAGTGTTTTGCCTTTTCTGCCCAGTTACTAAATTCCTCCCATCTCTCATCCCATCCACGCTTATGCGATGATAAATTAGCAACCATTCCGCCAAGAGAAGCTCCCAATGCACCCATATAAGCCGCAATAGAACCACCGCCCGGTGCAGGCGATTCTGATGCTGTTTCATCGGCAAATTCAATAAGATTCATATCTACCAATCGCTTTTTTCCTTTGTTTGCTTCATTTTCAAGAATATACTCGATAATCTTTTTATCAGGTTCAAAAGGATATAGCTCATCAAGACCTAGTGATTTTACAGCAATTTTTATTAACTCTTTATCAGATACACCAACAGACCGTTTTTGCTTACGCAAGAAATACCTACCTGCATCAAGCATTGCATCCAAAGGCAAAACACCAACCAATTCGCTGCCCGTTACCCTTAATCCTCTTGCCTGAGCACGTTCACATACGGTATCAAAAGCTATATGTAAAGGTGTTATTAGAATATCGGTTAGGTTCATTGATATTTGGGCTATACCAAACTCCTCAATAAACCAGCCAATTCCTTTTACCGATTTTAATAAACCGGGTGTAAATACTTTGTTGCCTTTTTCATCCAATACAGGCTTTTTAGTTTTGGGATCGTTTTTTACTCTTCCCTTTTCTCTTACATCAAATGCAATGGCATTAGCTCTACGCGTTGATGTGGTATTAAGATTTACATTATAAGCAATTAAAAAATTTCTTGCTCCAACTGCGGTTACTCCGGTTTTAGCCACACTATCGCTAAACTTGGCGGGTCCAAAATCGGGTTTCCAATCAGAGTTTGATAACTTATCTTTTAATCCTTCATATTCGCCACTTCGGCATGAAGCAAGATTTCTACGTTTTGGTTCATTTGCAGCAAACTCATAACAATAAATAGGAATTTGCAATTCTTTACCAATTCTTTCGGCCAGTTTATGGGCATACTCTATGGTTTCGTCCATAGTTATATTGGATACCGGAATAAGCGGGCAAACATCGGTAGCACCAAAACGCGGATGAGCTCCCTTATGTTTAGTCATATCAATTAAACCGGCCGCCTTTTTTATGGCACGGTATGCCGCCTCACATACTTCATCGGGTGTACCCACCATTGTTACTACAGTTCGATTTGTAGCTTTACCCGGGTCAACATCAATTAACTTAACCCCATCAACTGCTTCAATCTCAGCAGTTATCTGATTGATAATGTTCATATCGTTCCCCTCGCTAAAGTTAGGAACACATTCTATTAATTTTTTCATCTGTTTTTTATTTATCCAATAATTACACTAATTTATCAATGAATTATACTGCTGCAAGCAGACGGTGTATCTAATATGAGTTACATATTAATTCGTCCCAAAGTGCGGGAGTATAACCCAAAGATTCCTCGATTTTACTTAGTAACCACGCTCGGAATTCCTGCCTGTACTACCGTTTCGGCAGGCAAGAGTTCGCCTAATTATTTCAGTTCACTAGCGTTTTCCGATATTCGGAACAAGCTCTAAAGTAAAAGGCTCACTAATTTACAAAGTTCTTGCTTTATGGGTAGCGTATCCTAAAAACCCTTTTGGCACATATATTATTATATGTTATCATATTTTATTAAATAAATTTACCGTTTAACATTACTTTTTCAATTAAGTTGGTTGTGTATGCATAGGGCAAAAACTCATAATTGCTGATATTTGTTGTAATAAAAATATTTGCAACCTTACCCCTTGCTATTGAGCCATGTGTTTTTTGCAAACCCATGGCATATGCCGAGTTGATTGTTGTTGCATTGATTACCTCTTCGGGTGTCATTTTATAGTTTATACACCCTAAACTCATAATAAATTTCATGTTGCCTGATGGAGACGAACCCGGGTTATAATCAGATGCCAATGCAACAGGCAACCCGCTGTTAATCATTTTACGAACAGGAGAATAAGGCATATTTAGAAAAAATGCTGCCCCCGGTAATACTGTTGGCATAGTTTCAGAATTAAGCAGTGCTTCAATTTCAGCATTACCAACAAATTCTAAATGATCAACCGATAAGGCATTGTGCTTTACCCCTATTTGTATTCCACCTGAATAGTCTAACTCATTGGCGTGTATTTTTGGCCTTAAACCATGTTTTACGCCTTGTTCTAAAATTCTATCGGTTTGGTCAACGGTAAAAAAACCTTTATCACAAAATACATCAATATAATCGGCAAGTTTCTCTGATGCCACCTGTGGAATCATCTCATTTATTACCAAATCAACATATGCCGATTGATTTCCCCTATAATTGGCAGGTACTGCATGTGCACCAAGAAAAGTAGCCTTAATCTCTAATGGAGTATTTTGTTTTAGTTTTTTAATTACCCTAAGCATTTTCAGCTCAGTATCGGCAGTTAATCCATATCCGCTTTTAATTTCTACAGCTCCGGTGCCAAATCCTGCAATTTCTGTAATGCGTTGTAACGCACTTTCATAGAGCTCGTCTTCTGTTGCCAATTCCATTCTTTTGGCCGAATTTAAAATACCACCACCTCTTTTTGCTATCTCTTCATAGCTCAGCCCTTTTATTTTATCAACATATTCAATTTCACGACTTCCGGCATAAACCAAATGTGTATGCGAATCACAAAATGTTGGTAAAATCATTCTCCCCGCAACATCAACCTCTGTAACAGATTGCTCGTTTTTTAATTTGGGCACATCTGCCATTTTACCAAAGTCTTCTATTTTTCCATTACCAATCAACAGGTAAGCATTATCAATTACCGGCAATTTACCCATATTTTTACCTGCTACCCATTTTTTTGGTGTATCTTCAACCTGAACTAATTTATTGATATTTATAAATAGTGTTTTCATCTGTTTAAAAGTTTGTCCATGAATTACATAAATTAGTTTATTATCACTAATTTACATATTCTAATTATTTATTTTAATCATGTTCGTGCGTGATAATATTGCTTATCATTGGATGTTTCATCTGTTTAAAAGTTTGTAAAACACTCATTTACAACACCTATTATAATGAATGTTTTTCTGATTTATTATCTCCTTTCCGATAAATCGGAACAAACTATACTTGCCCAACCGTATCAGGCAGGTGTCTATTTGTATTGGCAAACAGGCTTTAATTTGCCTATCATGAGTGTTCCATCTGTTTATATATTTTTTTTAGTTCACAATAAATAATATTGTTCATGAACTCACTTCGTTCATTTCATTTGGCTCATTAATATAATTATTAATAAAAAATTCGAAATTATAAAATACAAAACGAACTGCCTAAAAAAATAGTCTATTTTAAAACAGAAATAACTTTTGGATTTTAATAGTGAATAAATGATTTTTGAAAAATAAAGATTATATTTAGAACTTAAATTTCAAGATTTCGTATTCAAAATAAAAAATTAAACAAAATAACATGAGATTAATTAGATTATTGTTTTTGGGAGTTATTTTATTAACCACTTCAGGATTAATAAATGGGCAAGATACTGTTAAAGAAAAAGAAGTTAAAACAGGATGGAGTTTTGGAGCCCTGCCTACTATTACTTATAATACCGATTTAGGACTACAATATGGTGCTCTTGTAAACCTTTACCAATATGGCGATGGTACAATTTACCCTGAGTATTATCACTCAATTTATGCTGAATTAAGCAGATATACAAAAGGGAGTGGAGTAATGCGATTTTTTTATGACTCAAAGCACCTTATTCCTAATGTACGCTTAACAGCCGACATTTCGTATTTAACAGAACAAGCCCTTGATTTTTATGGGTTTAACGGCTATCAAGTTAAATATACCAAAAATTGGGAAGATGATTCACGTTATGATTCTGATTATAAAACACGGGTGTTTTATAAGCACAAAAGAAATACTTTTAGAACCAAATTTGATTTTCAGGGAAGAACCGGTATCAAAAATATAAATTGGGTAGTGGGTCTTAGTTTTTTAAACGTTGATATAGCAACCGTTGATATTAACAAACTTAATAAAAACAAAACCGGAAATGATGTATTGCCTGATACAAACACACTATATGATAACTATATAGATTGGGGGATAATTTCTGAAAAAGAGAAAAATGGTGGTTTTTTCACAAACTTAAAAGGTGGTATTGTTTACGATAGCCGCGACAACGAGCCAAACCCAATGAAAGGGATATGGAGTGAAGCTGTTATTCTACAGTCATTTAACAAAGACTTTACATTTACAAAAATTGCAATTACACACAGGCAATATTTTACACTAATTAAAAACAACCTTTCATTCGTATACCGTTTAGGATATCAGGGTGTTATAGCAGGCGATGCTCCTTTTTATGCTCTGCCGTATATGGTAAGTTCTTTTACAAAATCATCAAATTCCGATGGATTAGGTGGTTCAAAAACTGTGCGTGGCATGGTACGTAACCGTGTTGTTGGCAAATCGGTTGGGTATGGTAATTTTGAACTCCGATGGAAATTTTCACAGTTTACTGTTAAGGGTCAAAATATATATCTTGCTTTAAATCCTTTTATGGATTTAGGACAGGTAATTCAAGAGCGCAAGGTTGATTTAGATAAAGCCAGAGATGATATTGAAGCTAATAATGAAAATTTTGATGATTACTTTATAAATGATAAAGACAAACTACACATAACATATGGTGCAGGTTTTCATATTGCCATGAACCAGAATTTTATTATTGCATGCGATGTTGGTTTTCCTGCCAATAAACAGGATGGTGGTATGGGTCTTTATATTGGATTGAATTTTTTGTTTTAAAACATTTTCAAAATATAGGCTATTGTAACCCCCAGATAATTACCAACGGCATAGCCAATAATGCCAATTGTTAATCCGGTTACAACTATCTGCTTGTTTTTTAAAACCCCTGCTATAACAGGCACAAACGGAGGAGAACATATTAATGCAGTAGAAGCAACTATTAAAGTATCGGCATCAATTTTAAACAGTTTACTAAGCAACAGCTTAATAACAAGCGACCCAAAAACAACAAACGATATATATTTTAAAATATTACCGGATGAAACACCCAGCTCACTAACATTGGCCATTGATGCAACCACCATACAAAATACCACAATAATATACATGCCGGTTTGAAAAGTATATTTTATTGTATTTACCTGTTTTATTAACGATGCCGTAATTGACAAAGTGGTAATGCATAGTATTAAAACCAACATGGAAATACCACCTGTAATTAAAAAACTTAACCCAATTGAGATAGCTACTATAATAATTGAAAAACCAATAGCCCTAAAAATGGGTATTACATGTTTCATTTGCAAAATACCCTTATAATTCGTTTCATCATCATACTTATCTAATTGTTTTAAACTGTCATTACTTTTGTATTTTCTCAAAAATTTACGGAAGAATATTCTCCCCAATGTCATTAAGAACAGAAGATAAACAGCGGAAACAAAAATATCTAAGGTATTTACTGTAATAAACCTCTCAGGGCTTACATTAAGCATTGCCTGAACAGCAGCTAAATTTGGTGTTCCGCCTGAATAAACACCCATTAGCATACCACTAACTTTCCATGCATCAGTAATACTATTATTAAATATAAAATAGCCCAAAGTAACCGAAATAATAACACTAAAAAGTAAAACAAAAAGTGCAATTACAGCTTTATCGGCAGCTTTAAACCATTTTTTTATATCAAGAGAAAAAAGCAATAAAGGTAGTGCCAAAGGAATTGTTATATTATTAAAAGTATCTTGCACCTCTTTAAAATTGGTTATTTTATCAATTAATCCAATATTACCAAGCAATAAACCCAGTGCATAAGCCAATAATACAGCCCCTATTTTTTCAAAAACAACAAACCTTTCACATAAATAAATTAATAATACAGGAATTAATATGTAAAAAAGTATAAGAATAATAGTCCCAATCATAATAAGTTTTTCAACCTGCAAATATAATAATACATGAATAAAATAAAAATAAACCTATTTTGTTTGAATTTATAGGTAATAACTATTAAATTTCATGCTTATATTTGTTACCTATTTCAATAATATATTTATGGAAAACTTTTTAGTGTATCACCTTTTATTTTTATTAGTGTTTGTAGGCATTTTATTCTTTTTGCTTTACCTGTTCAATAATAAAAACAAAAATAATTCCACCCTTAATTATAACAATATAATTCAAAAAAAAACCTATACTCTATTTTTTAATCCTGCCGGCTATCTACAATCAACATCAACCAATGCTGAGAAAAACAATGTTTTAGGAACCTTAAAAGCTGGTCAGCATATTTCAGAATACAAAAAATTCAAGAGTGCTGAGAAATATTTTGAGTCGTGTAAAAAGTATAAAAAAAATATATCGCTAAAACTACTTGAAAATCATAATATTAGTTCGGCACGAAGGCATGATCTGATTTTTTCGCCCCTTGTGAAAGACGATAAGGTAACCGGTATTTTTATAATATCGCAAGAGTTGTTTTTTAAAGATACCGATGCTCAACACATCACACAGCATAAAGAGATGGAGGAGCAACGCAATTATGCCCTAAAGCAAATTGATGAAATTGAGATACAAAAAAGCGAATTGGAACTTGCCTTTAAAAAATCGAGCAAACACCACATAATGCTACAAAAGGCCTTAAGGCAGATTGAAACACAAAAAAATGATTTGGAAGATGCTCTAAAAATTATTAATGAGCAAAAACAAAAACTTGAACAAGCCAATAAAGAGATTCTCAAAAGCAGCAGACTAAAAGAGATTTTTCTTGCTAATACCAGCCATGAAATACGCACTCCTTTAAATGCAATTATTGGTTTTACTAATCTACTACTTAATAGTAAGCTAAACAAAGGCCAACTCCGCTATATTGAAAATATAAAATCATCAGGTAATAACCTTTTGGTTGTTATTAACGATATTCTTGATTTCTCAAAAATTGAATCGGGAAAGTTGACCCTTGAGCAAATTGAATTTGATTTTAGGAATTTAATTAAACACACTTTTAACACACTACGAGTTAAATCGCAAGAAAAACATATTGAACTAAAATATGATATTTCACCTGATATTCCTGAAATTATTATTGGTGACCCTATACGATTAAATCAAATTTTTATTAACCTATTGGGCAATGCCATAAAATTCACAAATCAAAAAGGTAAGGTTAAATTACTTGCCACTTTAGGTAATTCCGATGAAGGATTTGTTAAAATACTTTTTAAGGTTGAGGATAATGGCATTGGGATTCCTCGTGAAAAATTAAAGCAAATTTTTAAAAGTTTTGCTCAAGGCGAAAGTGATACCACAAGAAAATACGGTGGCACAGGCTTAGGATTATCTATTGTAAAACAACTAATTGAACTTCAAGATGGTAAAATTATTGTTGAAAGCAACATTGGTAAAGGGACAGCATTTACATTTTATGTTTTATTAAAACCCGGTAACAAAATATCAAAAAGCCATATTAAACACCAAAAAAAGGAGATTGATAATACCGCTGCAAATAATATGAAAATATTGTTGGTTGAAGATAATATGATTAACCAACAACTTGCATTTGATACAATTAAACTATGGAACAACAAAGTTGATATAGAATTGGCTGTTAATGGTAAAATTGCATTAGAAAAAGTCAAAGAATTCAATTACCATTTAATATTAATGGATATTCAAATGCCTATTATGGACGGATATGAGTCAACTATTGAAATAAGAAAACTACCATTGCCAAAAAATAAAACACCAATTATGGCCATGACAGCACATGCATTAAAAAACGAAAAAGAGAACTGTTTAAAAATGGGGATGAACGATTATATATCAAAACCATTTGACCCTGAAGAGCTGTTTGTAAAAATATTGCATTTTGCACCTAAGCCTGATAAAGACCAAACCAAAAATAGCAAACCGCAAAATGATAATATGCAAACTGAAAATACCGGTAATACAAAAGCCGATCCCCCAACTAATAAAGAATACAAGTACTTTAATACAAAAAACCTAATAAAAATTTACAATGACAGTACCGATAAAATAATAAAAATTGTAGGTATGTGTTATGATAGCATCCCAAATGAACTTATTGAAATTCAGAAATCATACGATAAAAAGCAATGGGAGATATTGAGAAATAAAGCCCATGCGTTAAAACCAAAGTTAGGGTATTTGGGTATGGAAAAAATGCAAGAAAACGCAAAAAATATTGAGGCATTTTCACAACAACCCGAGCAAAGATTAAGTATTCAGTATTTAATATCAGAAATAAAAAACCATTGGCAATTAGCCACTCCTGAGTTAAAACAGTTTATTAATTCATAGAAATCTATTTGCGTGAAAAAAATAATACTCATAATTGCAACTACTTTCTTTTATATCAGCCTTTTTGCAATAAATAAAACCGATAGCCTTGTTAATTTGCTTAACACATTATCAAATAATAAACAATTAGATGTGTTATTAGAGCTGGAAAAGCATTATGCAACAAGCACATTTGATAGTGCACTATATTATGGCAACATAGCCATTGCATTGTCGGACAAACTAAATGAACCATTAAAAAAAGCATTGGCAATAAAAATAAAAGGTAACATTTATTACCGCAAAGGCAAACTCGATAGTGCGTTAATACTATATAACAAAGCCATTGATATTTATAAAAACAACAATAACAAACTTGAAGCTGCAAAGGTATATAATAACAAAGGATTGCTTTATATGAACTGGGGCAACCGACAAAAAGCTTTACAAAACTTGCAGGAAGCATTGCTAATTTATAAAAACACAGAAAATGAACTATTGACAACCGGGCCATTAATAAATATGGGCTTAATACACTTTAGATCGGGTAATTATAAAAATGCCGAACAGCTATTTAAAAAAGCACTTATAATAGCTAAAAATTATAACAACCTGCATATAACTACTAATATTACAAACAATTTAGGAGCTGTATATAAAGAGTGGGGACAGTATGCCAATGCCCTGAAATTTTATAACCAATCGGTTGAAAGTTTTGTTATTCTGAATGATAAATATGGAGAATCAATAGCAAAATATAATATAGGTGTTGTTTACGAGGAGCTTGGGAATTACAGCAAAGCCGTTGAATTAGTTTTGAACAGCCTTGAAATTAAACAAGAAATAAATG
>CBDUWQ010000041.1:0-22724 GCA_965370965.1 uncultured Bacteroidales bacterium | reverse complement strand
TATTCATTACCACCAACCACAAGATTAAACCTTCCACTACCCGGCTCAAGAAAACCAATGCTAAAACGAGTTCTTCCCGGCAAGGGAAATCCTTTTAAAATTTTACCTTGAGTATTAAATAGATAAATATTACGAGTCTTAGCCTCTGTTATACCAACATAGGTTTTTTTTGATGAAAACCTGTAAAATGAGGGGTTATGCTTTATATTAGTAGAAAACTTGTGGCTATATACCTTTTTTCCCGACAGGCTATAAACAGTAAGTTCATTACCATCAATAAAAACAAAATCGCTTACCATATCACCAGTAACATCTTTTGTATTAAAATAGTGTCCTGGTGAGCATTTTTGAATCAACTTTTGCTCTACCTTACCATTAAAATATAAAAAATATACTGTTCCATTACCATCGGTTCTGACTAATCGTCCGGGACGCTGGCTGTTACCCTGCTGGTATTCAAATGTATTGTTTTTTGATGGTCTGAAACGCACGTTTGGTTTAACCCTTGTATTGCCCCGGCGGTCAAGTATATAAATTCTCTCGCTATCGGTTATCAAAATATAATCCTTATTGTTGTCGCGTATATATTGAACCTGCGATATAATCCGATTATCTGTGTTTTTAAACTTAAACCCTGTAACTGTTTTTCCCTCTATATTATATACAATGATTTTATTGTTTACAAGAGGCACAAACAGCCTGTAATTTCTATTTTTATCATAATCAAAAACTGATAGTGGTACAGCTGCGGCAGCAGGCAATTTTATGGGGTATCTTTTTACAAAATTTCCATTTCTGTCAAGCAGATAAATTTTAGTTTTAGTATTAAATAGGTATTGCAGTTTTCCATTTTTAAAATAATCAACCTGAAAAACCTTTCCCATTATGGCTTCCTCAATATGCTTTTTCCACAACACCCTACCGGAATGGTTTATTAAATAAACATTATTTTTTTCATCTTGCACAAAAATCTCTTTCTGTTTTGTATAATGGTTTATAACCAACTCGGGCTTAAATGCTATAAGTGTATCAAGCCGGGTTTCCCATTCGGTTGCAGCCTTTATTGCATTTGATGGTTGATGGTTAAATAATATGTTGTTATAGTAAAGATTATTTTCGGCAGAAAATTGCCAAGCTACGGCATAAAAATCTCTAATAAGCAGTTGGTTTTTTTTGTAAAACTTAAACGCATTATTGCTTATTGTACTCTCTAATACTTTTCCGTTGCCCGATAACGATATAAAAGCAAAAAAGTTTGCTTTAGACGATAGATAATCGGAGAATTGGGTATATGCCCCATCGTAAGCAAGGGTTTTTTGAAGTACATTATTATATATGGTTCTTGAAACTGCATTATAAGTATCGCCAAATATTATATAATCGTCAAAAACAGTAGCATATTTAGCCTTACATGCATTAAACCAAGTACCAAAAAGCCTTGTGGGCAGATAATCAATTGGCATCTTGTAAATTGGAAAAACCGATTCCTTATCGATAGAGAAATTTGTTTTGTAATCGTTTAAATTTTTGTTATTTACCTTACAATAATTTTTAAGCCATTTGTTTAACAGTTCCGATGCATCGCGAAAGCCATGCGTTTTTATATAAAATAGTGCAGTTTCATCAGGCAATATCACTTGGGCCAACTCGTTCTTAAAGATATTTTCAAGCTCATTATCGGCATTATTACCAAAAGCCAGACGCACTTGTTTGCTATTTGTCTCAAGCCTGTCAAGCTGCCCCAATTGCCTCATATACTCCCTTAAGTTTTGTTTGTAAAGCCTGTAATTGCTAATGCCAAACCAAAAAAAGGCTTCGGATCCAACAGGAACAAATTTAAGCGATTTTATATGCTGAGGCTTTTGCCCCTGAAATAAATCCATAAAGCTGCTTACATCAGTGCTGGCAGATGCAAACCCATTAAACAACAATGTTTGACTTTTCAAGTTTAAATCTAATTCAACCCAATTGCCAATTTGTTTTATTGAATGGCTTTTTAGATATTCCTGCGGAATTAACTTGTTTAGCCAAATTTGAAAATTCTTAAACTGAATATATATGTTTGCTTCGGCATTTTGCCCCGATGTTTCTATTAATCGGTTTAAATCGGCATTATTCAATAGTGTTACTTCACTTTCCGATTGTCTAATGGCATCTTCCAACAATATTTCGGAGCTACTCCATAAAAGCAGCCCTTTATGGTAACTGTAAAAAAACTGCGTATTACCCTTGCTGATTTTATACAGTTTAGCCTGATTATACCGCTCATTTGTTATGGTATATTTTTGGTTTTTTAAATCTGTTTCAATTGATTTAAATATTTGGTTTGTTTCAAAATACCCCGGTGCAGCAATAATGCACAACGGATAAAATTTTTTATTACCTACCTCATGAAATGATATTAAAAAAGGATTTTGGGTAAACAACTGATTCAGCTTTGCATTACCATTTACAACAGAATCGAGAGCTGACAGATTTGAGTTTAACTTGAAAACTGCATCAATTTGACACAGCTTTTTAAACAAACTGTTTTTTGTTAATTTGGAATAAAGCTTTTGTGGCTTTTTTATGTCAATTATTAATGCCGAATTAATGGGAACTGCACTTATAGGATTTATACTTGGTTTTTGCTGGCTTTTTAAATATATATAAAAGCTAACAATTGCAATAATAAATACAATAACAACAACAATAAATCCGGGTCTTTTATTCATTAAGCTTAAAAATTTATTCCTAACCTAAATTAAGCGATTATGAACTTTGAAAATCATCAATCATTTGATTTAGGTCAAACTTACATGTTTTTATTAAATCAAGCAAGTTGAAACAGCCAATGGCTGAGATAATTATTACTCACAAACATTAATTATTAAAAAAGTGTTTCCCGATTTTGATTCGGGGGCTGTGAACTCACTCCGCTCACTTTAGCTGCCTGCCCAACTATGTCATTAAAGCAAGCCTGCCTTAAGGTAAACCCGACTTAAACTGGTCAGGTGGGTTCAATAAATGAAAATAAATTATAAACAGATGAAAAATCTGCTCTTTTTTATTCAATAATAATAAGATTTTTTGAATATTTAATATTGCTGTTAAAAACCGATACCAGATAAATGCCTTTTGATAAATTTAAGCTTTTTAAGTTTACATTTTGAGTATTTTCTCCAGCTTTACCATAAACTTCATTTTTATAAATAGTTTTGCCCAAAATATTGGTAATGTGTATATTAACTTTTTGGGGTTTATTTAAACCATATTGTATTTTAACTTGGTTATAAGCAGGGTTTGGATATATTTTCAAACCATTAATACTCCTGTTTGCCGATTCAACACTTAAAGGTTTTCCAATATTTATATTATCAATATAAAAATAGTTACCTTTTTCACTCTCCATCTGAAATTTTATTTGCAAATAGTTATTGTTTTTATAATGTGAAATACTAATTCTTTCTTGTTTCCACTCGTTATAATCAGGAATAAATTCGCCTGTTACATATTCACTGTTGCTTGTAACCATTGATTTGCCTTTATTAATAACTTTTATTGCCCATTTTTTACCACAATCGCCAGAAACATACACCTTTAATTCATCATCAGATGCACTAAAGCGTTGTGCATATGCATAATCAAAATAAATATAATTGGGGTTTTCTATTCCCGAAAGGTCAATATTTGATGTAATCATACTATTAATTGTACCATCGCTATTTCCAAAGTTATTAATCCGCATTGATGTGTTGCCATCATTATGAACCTCCCAATTGTAACTTCCTCCATTTTCAAAACTCCATTTTTTAAAAATATTCAATCCATAATCCGGGAAACCGTCATCTTCCATATCAACCAAAGCAGGGGCAATAATTCCTTTTAATGTATCTGTTACAAATATTAAATTCTCTCTAACTATTTGCGATTCTCCTGCGCTATTGCTTGCAGTAAGGCTAACCGAATACAACCCGGGCGTGTTATAAGCTACAAATGGATTTTTATCGGTTGATGATGCCGGAGAACCTCCTTGAAAAGTCCACTCCCAATTAGTGGGTTCGCCATTGTATGAGTAATCAGTAAACTGAATAGTGTCGCCTTGACAAGTACCTGGTACATTGTTCACAAAATCGGCAACCGGCTTGCAAACTTGTGGTTCATAACCATCATTTGTACCTGTTTCAACAAGGTTTTCATCAGTCCATAAATATTTTCTTCCTCCAATTGCTGAGTTTAAGGCAGCATCGGTTCTCTCAAACTGTCCCAAGGTAAACATAGCCTCACAAGTTGAATAATCCATAAAGTTTTGAACATTATCTAAAGAGCCGCATGATACCTGATTCAAATTACAATGTTGGTCAACTCCAATAGTCAAAGGAGTATCATCAACCTCATCATCAATATTGCAATTATCGGGCAAGCCGGGCTCGTTTGTACTGCCCCATGGGTGAGCAAGATTAAGGTAATGACCAATTTCATGGCTTAAAGTGTGGCCGGTAACATATGTATAAATTGAAACTACGCCATCAAGTGTTGAGATAATACCCGGATAATGTGACCAAGCAGCTGCTCCCGAACTAATGCTTGAAACTGTCCAAATATTTAAATAACTAGTAGGGTCCCAGTTATGTATGGTATATTTTAAACTATTACTGGCTTTATAAGTCAATTCGGTATCATAATATACAACTCCCGATGTACAATTCCCGTCGGGGTCAATTTTTGCCAGACGAAACTCGTAATTGGCATCTCCAATTATACTCTGAAAGTCACTAACAACATTATTTATTTCAGTATTTTGGGCATTATAATCTTTGTTTATCTGTTTAATGCCATTCTCTATTTTTTCAATTGAAATACGCTCTTCACCATATTGATGCAAAACATGAAATACCATAGGTATAACAATTGTATCACCGCCTTTGACCCCCTTTTTAATAAAATTACGGGTAAACTCCTCTAATTCCATCCTCTTTTTTAACAAAGTAGGATCGTTAGCTACTTCAATAGAGTCATAATAATCGGTACCACATTTATATTTTACTTGTGCTACTACCTGTTGTAATAAAATTGAAAAAACAATTGTTAAAAATAATTTATTCATAATAATTTTTTATTTAGTGTTTTATTTAGTGTTTTACCCAAATTGAACGATTCTCGCTCAACTGAGATTTTATTTTCCATTATTCGGATAGTCAATATTATAGTGCAGCCCCAAACTCTCTTTTCTGTTTTGGGCCGACCTGATAATTAAATATCCCACATTTATTAAATTGCGTAATTCACATAGTTTTTTTGATAGTGTCGATTTTTGATATAATGTATCTGTTTCGCGATAAATAATCTGTAACCTGTTTAAAGCCCGTTCCAACCTCAAATTTGACCTTACAATACCCACGTAATTGCTCATTATCATTTGCACCTCTTTATAATTCTGGGTAATCAGTACCATCTCTTCAGGGTGGCTTGTTCCCTCAAAATTCCATTCGGGAATGTCTAAATTGAGCTCTTGCTTGCTTAGTTTACTAATTGCATGTTGTGCTGCCCTGTGCGAAAAAACCACAGCCTCGCTTAATGAGTTTGATGCCAGCCTGTTGGCGCCATGTAGCCCTGTTGATGCCACTTCGCCCGATGCATAAAGGTTATTTATATGTGATTGTCCGTTTAAATTTACTTTAACACCGCCACACTGATAATGAGCTGCCGGTATTACAGGAATAAGTTGTTTAGTAATATCAATACCTTTACTTAAACATTTTGCTGTAATATTAGGAAAGTTTTCTTTTAATTTATTGCCCTCTAAATGAGTACAATCTAAATACACATAATCCTTGCCATGCAACTTCATCTCATTATCAATGGCTCGTGCTACAATATCACGTGTGGCCAAGCATCCGCGCTTATCATATTTATCCATAAACTCATCTCTGCTGCCTCTATTTTTTAATATTGCACCATATCCCCTTAAAGCTTCGGTAATTAAAAATGCCGGTTTTTCAACAGGGTTAAATAATGCCGTAGGATGAAATTGTATAAATTCCATATTTTCAACAAAACCCTTTGCCCTATATACCATTGCAATACCATCGCCTGTTGCAATTACCGGATTAGTGGTAGTTTGATACAAACTGCCTGAGCCTCCTGTGGCAACCATAGTATTTTTAGCCAAAAATGTTTCAACCTTTTCATTTTTAAGATTTAAAACATAGGCACCATAACACTCAATATTTGTGTCGCTACGTTTAACTTCTCTTCCAAAATGGTGCTGCGTAATTAAGTCAACTGAAAAATAGTTTTCAAAAACTGATATATTTTTGTGATTAGTAATACTTTGAATTAAAGCACGCTGAATTTCCCAACCTGTATTGTCTTTATGGTGTAAAATTCTCTTTTCAGAATGTCCTCCTTCGCGAGCCAAATCATACAACCCTGCTTTATCCTTATCAAATTTTGCCCCCCAATCAATTAATTCCTGTATTCTTTCAGGGGCTTCCTCAACAACAATGCGCACTACCTCTTTATTGGCAAATCTATCGCCGGCAAGGTAGGTGTCTTCAATATGCTTTTCAAAATTATCGGGTTCATAAATTACCGCCGCAATACCACCTTGTGCCAACGATGTATTTGTATTTATCAATTCCGATTTGGTAACAATGGCAACAGTGCCATGTTCTGCTACCTTTAAAGCAAAAGATAACCCTGCAACTCCCGATCCAATAACCAAAAAATCAAACTCTCTTTTCACAAACTGCTTTTTTAACTATTCACTAATGCAGCAAAAGTAAATATTAATTTTAGCTATAGGCAAAATATTTGAGTAAATTTATTGCTATTAAGCATTTTATAAATAAATTTTTTATTAAAAAACAAATAAACTATTTTTGCCCCTTGTTAAAAATTAGATGTATATGGCTAAAGATGATATTTTAAAAAAGATTATTGCCCATTCAAAAGAGTATGGGTTTATATTTCAATCGAGCGAAATTTACGATGGATTAAGTGCTGTTTATGATTATGGTCAGTATGGTACAGAGCTTAAAAATAATATTAAAAAGTACTGGTGGGATTCAATGGTAAAAGTTAACGAAAATATTGTTGGTATTGATTCGGCCATATTTATGCACCCCACAGTATGGAAAGCCTCAGGTCACGTAGGCGCTTTTAATGACCCACTAATTGATAATAAAGATTCAAAAAAAAGATACCGCGCCGATGTGCTTATTGAGGATCTTTTATCGAAAATAGAAGCAAAAATAAGGAAAGAGATTGATAAAGCTGCTAAAAAATTTGGTGATGCCTTTGATGAGCCGCAATTTTGCGCTACCAACCAAAGGGTTATAGCAAATCAGGAAAAATATGACATACTTAAATCTCGTTTTGTAACTGCACTTGAAAAAGATGACCTAGCCGAGATAAAAAAAATTATTGAAGATTATGAGATAGCTTGCCCTATTTCAGGCTCAAAAAACTGGACTGATGTTCGTCAGTTTAATTTAATGTTTGAAACAAAATTTGGTTCGGTAAGCGAGGGTGCCAATAGTGTTTATTTACGACCCGAAACTGCTCAGGGTATTTTTGTAAACTACCTTAACGTGCAAAAAAGCGGACGTATGAAAATACCTTTTGGTATAGCACAAATTGGCAAAGCCTTTAGAAACGAGATAGTAGCAAGGCAGTTTATTTTCAGGATGCGGGAGTTTGAACAGATGGAACTGCAATTTTTTGTGCGCCCCGGCAATGAGTTAAAATGGTTTGAACATTGGAAAAAAGTACGGATAAAGTGGCATAAGGCTCTTGGTTTTGATGATAATAACTACCGTTTTCACGACCACGATAAATTAGCACACTATGCAAATGCTGCAACCGATATTGAGTTTGATTTTCCCATGGGTTTTAAAGAGATTGAAGGTATTCACTCTCGAACAGACTTTGATTTAACACAGCATCAAAAATTTAGCGGTAAAAAAATTCAATATTTTGATCCTGAAATCAACAAAAACTATGTGCCTTATGTAATTGAAACCTCAATTGGATTAGACCGTATGTTTTTATCAATATTATCGAATGCTTATACAGAAGAGATTATACAGCAGGAAAATGGGAAAACCGACCAAAGAATAGTACTGAAAATACCTGCTGAATTGGCTCCGGTTAAGCTTGCTATTTTACCATTATTGCGAAAAGACGGTTTGCCCGACAAAGCAAGGAAGATACTTAATGAGCTTAAATATGATGTTAATTGTATTTATGAAGAAAAAGACTCGATAGGCAAACGGTATAGACGCCAAGATGCAATTGGCACACCATATTGTATTACAGTTGACCATCAAACTATTGAAGATAATACTGTTACCTTACGCGATAGAGACTCTATGGAGCAGGAAAGAATACCCATAGAAAAAGTTAGGGAAATTGTATTGGCAAAAACATCAATAAATAACTTGCTGAAAAAGTGTGAATAAAATTGAAAGCATTTTTTTATTATTTATGGCTTAATTTTATACTTTTACATGTCCAAATAATAGTCTTATGAAACAGTCCATAGCTGAAATATTTATTGCTCACAAATATTAATTGTTAAAAAAGTGTTACCCGAAGTTGTTTCGGGACAGGCTGTGAACTCACTTCGTTCGTTTTAGCCACATACACAGAATGATTAAACATTTATGGCAAATAGTAATCAGCAGGCAAAAATTTTAAACGGATGAAAAAAATACTTATAACATCAATCTTGACAATATTTGTTTTTTTGGCATGGTCACAAACACAACCTATTGATAAGCCAACAAAAGGATACCGTTTTCAACACCGCATAAAAGGGCCCGACTATAAAAAAAGTAGGATATTAGAGATAATGGTTGATGAGTTTGGAAATTACTTAGTAGCCACATTCAGGGGTGAAAAATCATCATTTGTATATTTGTACATATATAATTTATATTCGTGGGAAGAGAAATATAAAATAAAGTTAGACGATAACCGATGTGAATTGTACAATAGTATTTTTGATGAAACAGGTGATTTTTTCTATCTTAATTATGACATTTATAGAAATAAATTTAAAAAAATAAATGTTAAAACTGGCGAGATAGAAGAGGTAAACTGCTTGCAAACCCCAAAAGGGTGTAAAAAAATTGAACCTCAGATATACAGAGTTGATGCCTACACAATTGGCAACAACTATTACATTTATAGAGATGATAAGTTTAAGAATTACATGAGGATTCTTGTTAAAAAGGAGATGTATATTCCAAAGGGAGAACAAGATAATAACGGGAACTCCGGCTTAAAAAATGCCATGAATATTGATCCTAATAAAGGAGGTATTATTCAAATTACACCTGCAAACTTAAGAGATTTAAAAGCAGGCAATGAAATTGAAAAAAATGGAGTACCTGTGTTTTTTGACGCAAATGCAATTGATGCCGACGGCAATAAAATTCCATATGAGCCAAGCGAAGGTGATTCTTTTAAAATACGCTTAACCCAAACCGAAATAAACAAACTTGATAAAAAAATAAGTTTTGTTTATGAAAATTTTGTTATGAAAATTGATTTAGATGCTTTTGAACAAGAACGGGAACAAGAACAAGAAAATTAGTTTTCAATCAAAAATATTTTCTTATTTTTGATACATGCATAAACTCATTATATTTATATTATTCATTTTTTTCTCCATTGTATCGGCAAATACTTTTGCACAATGTGATAATGCATTTATTAGTAAATGTGCAAATAGTGGTGGTAAAACAAAATATATTAAACATTTTAGAATTAGATTTGGTGAAGCTAAAAACATAAAAAAGCGGTCGGAAGGTAAATTTACGCTTATGTTAATGAAAGGCAACCATTATAGGTTTATAATATGCAACGACCCATCAAAACCCGGTATTACCATTATGGAACTATCAAATGACTTTACCAAATTTGGCAGCAACCACAATTCTCAAAATGATACCGAATATAAAGCATTCGACTTTATTTGTACCAAAACAGGACCCTACTATATAAAATTGTTTTTTAAAAATGGTAAAGAGGGATGCGGAGTTTGTGCGCTCACTCTAGTAACAGAATAATAAGGTGCTTTCAGAAATAATTCTATCCCTTTTAACTGGCATTCATCTAATTTCGTAAAAATTAAGTGTAAATGCGGTTAATCTCCTCCTGCCTATAACATTCAGACAAGTCTGTCCTACAAATTGTTCAGGGTTACCTTGTAGCGGTCAACTTAAGGAAACTTTGGATAATCAATATTATAGTTGAACTAATACCAATTTATAAAGCAAAACACTCGATATAAACCATTTCTATTTTCCTTTTTCTTCGTTGAAAATTATTTCAATAAACATAGCTATTCAAAGAATTTTCGCCTTGATAAAGAAAAATATACTCTAATTTATTTATCGGGCGTTTTGCATCACAATTAGTATTATTGATGATTTGGGGTATTTTACAATTAGCCATATTCACTCAAATAAATTTGGATGTTAATCTGATGTGTATGTATTGTTTTATCACGATATATGATTAAAGTATGACCTGAAATAATAACCATAAAAAAAGCCCACCGATAAACGATGAGCTTTTATAATTTTATTGTAGTTAAACCTAAATTACTTTTTAATAACCCTTTCGGTTCTTATGTTATTATTGTTATCAACAATAGTAATTAAGTAAATGCCATTATCAAGGTTGTTTGTATTAATGTTTACTGTACTGCTTGTTACAGCAACCGTTATTATAGTTTGACCTAAGACATTGCTAATTACAATTTGAGAGGCATTGCCCAAATTATTAACAGTTAAGTTATTGCTAACAGGATTAGGAAAAATATTGATATCTGCCAGTTGATTATCTTTAACTCCAACCACTTTATCAATATCATCGGCTGACCTTGGCAATATTCTGAAATAGCTGCGCTTATAGGTATTAATACCTGAAATTGAAATGAAAACATCTCCCAATTCAGGTGAATAAGGATGCAATTCATTGCCAATATATAACGAGTCACTTCCATTAACAACTCTCCATGCTCCGTGGTATAATTCAGTACTAACACATGTTAGCTCATTAGCTCTTATTATAACACTCTCATAAGGCTCGGCAATTTCAGTAACTGCAACCAATAAGGCATCCGGAACAGGATTGTCAGAGCTAACAACATTAACAGCAGTTAAATCTTTAAGTTGTGTAAGTCCAAAATACTCATTTACCGTACCTTCAACAATTACATCGTCGCCCACATTTAAGCCTGCAATAAAATCGGATGCAAAAATATAGATACCATTCCAAGCTTTTGTGCTATCCTGCATATAAAAACCATATCCATCAAAACCTGTAATTACCCCTTGTGTTTTAAGTAGTCTTCCAAAATAATCAGAATCTCCCGATTCGTCAGTTGTATATTGAATATCAAAAATAGGTATCAGCTCTACATCGTTTACAGTTAATGAAACTGTCCAGTCTTTTGTGGTTGTGCCATCTTCGGCAGTTACCGTATAAACAACATCTGATGTAAAATCTTGGGCAATTCCCGATTCGGGATCAATTATTGCTCCGCTTGAAACAGTTATTGTTGGTGATAATGACGATGTGTCAACCCCGGCATATAACTGCCCAGTAATGGTTGCTGTTGCAGTATTAATAGTTACATCAGATGCCAGTTCATCTAACATAAATATTAAAATCTCAGCATCGTGGTTTGGCTCGGCTGCATTGGTAACTGTAATTATCCAGTCTTTAATAGTAACCTTATCTTGTGCCTGTACTTTAATAGTAACAGGATTTGTAAAATCAACATCAACAGTTTGGCTTACTTGTGCCCCTGCCGATACTGTTATTGTTGGCGATAAAAATGATATATCGGTATCCCATTTAACTACGGCACTTACGGTAGCATCATCTGAGTTTATAACAGCATCTTGTACCTCATCGTCAAGCGTGAATGTAAGTATTTCGGCTTCGCTGCTTAAATCGCCTCCAATTGTAACTGTAACAGTCCATTCTTGGGTTGTGGTATTATCTCCGGCTGTTACGGTATAAACAACAGCATTGGAAAAATCAGTTGCAACTCCCGATGCAGGATTTACCGTTGCCCCGTTAGATACTGTTATTGTAGGCTCTAATGCTGTAACATTAGTTCCATTTACAACTACTATATCAACAGTGTGTTCGGTGTTATCTATTGTTGCATTACCAAATTGTTCGCTTAAAACAAATGTTAAAATATCGGTTTCTGATGATAGGGCATAACCTTCAACCTTTACGTTATCAACCATATATGAGGTTGTTTGGTCATTATTACCATCTCCCAAATATTTAAAAGCTACGTTAATTGTGTTAGAATAGGCAGATATATCCATTGTTCCGGCTGCCACAAATGTACCATAACTTCCGGTTGGTTCTTCCGGAATTGTAAAATTGCTTGTAACATCGGTCCAAGTTGCCGAACCTACATCTGTTCCATCAAAGTCATCGGATATATAAATACTTAAACCGGCATGTTTCCAATACCCTATCTTAACATCAAAGGCAAGTGTTTCGCTTGTTGTATTCACAAACAAAATATCAGGTGTTATCAACCATATAATATTTTCTTCTCCTGAACCATACGAAGTAACACCTGCTGAACCATTACTGTTATAAACTTTACCGCGCCATACTCTACTTCCGGCTTCATTGTAATTAACCCATTCATTAAGTACAAGATCTACATCGTCGGAAACTGATTCGAAATCTTCTTCAAAAATAGTTACAATTTCTTCAACAAAATGTGCTGTAACAGTCCATTCCTGCGTTGTAGCCTCGTCTTCGGCAGTAACTGTGTATGTAACAGCATTTGTAAAGTTTTGGGTAACACCCGATGCCGGAACAATTGATGCTCCGTTTGATATGGTAATAGTAGGATCTAATGCAGTAATATCATTTCCTGAAAGCATATCAAAGTCAACAGTATGTGCCGATGAATTTATAATAGTTTCACCTTGTTGATTGGGTACTTCAAATGATACTATCTCTGTTTGATTTGAAGTTCCTCCTGCCGAAGTCCAAGTAATATCATCAATTATAATCTGTTTTTCAGTAACATTTACAATTTTGATTACTATATCGCCTGATACGTCGATGTTGTTAACAGTAAAAACATGTTCGTCAAAGTCGTCAAATTCAGTTGAGGTACCTTTTGATACATCATTAATAAAAAGCTCTACTTGCCTGTTTCCTGCTCCGGTAAACCCGTTGTACAGTTTTACCGAAAAATTGCCAATACCACCACTAATTGTGCCTGATGATATTGCGCTATTGTCGGCAACCCTACGGAGCATTAAAGCAGGCAATGATATGCCCGAGCTATTTGCATCACTATTAGCATCTCTCGACTGAACATAAGTCCAAGTAATACCGCCATTACCAACAAAACTATTATCAGCATAGTTGGCTGTAGCATTCGAGTTGGCAAAGGTTTCGACACCTTGACCAAAGGCGCTTACATAAATAAACGCACTAATGAAAAGTAGTAGTAAATTTTTCATAATTTAAAAGTATTAATAGTTAGTAAATAAAAATCCTGATACTTTTTGGGATTATAAAGGTAAATATAAATCGACTCAAATCAAGGGCAATAATTATTAAAGTTTTTTTAATTTTTTGGGAAATAAAAAAGCCACCTATAAGTTAGATGGCTTTATCATATATATATAAAATTTTGTTATAATTATATAATCAACATTGCATCGCCATAAGTGCCAAAGCGGTATTTCTCTTTAATAGCATTTTTATATGCGTCAAATAATAAATCGTATCCTGCAAAAGCCGATACCATCATTAACAGCGTGCTTAATGGTAAGTGAAAATTTGACACCATTCGTGAGGCTACGCTAAATTCATAAGGAGGAAAAAGGAATTTGTTTGTCCACCCCTCAAACGGTTTTAAATAACCATATGTTGATACTGAGCTTTCGAGGGTACGCATAACAGTAGTGCCAACTGCACATACATGTTTGCGCTTGTCTTTTGCCCCATTAACAATTTTTGTAACTTTGTCGTCAATCAATATCTCCTCCGAGTCCATTTTATGTTTTGTCAAATCTTCTACATCAACACTACGAAAGTTGCCAAGACCTACATGCAGTGTAACTTCTGCAAAATCAATACCTTTTATTTCAAATCGTTTTAGTAATTCGCGGCTAAAATGTAGTCCTGCAGTTGGTGCGGCAACAGCACCTTCATGTTTAGCAAAAATTGTTTGATACCTGTCTTTATCTTCAGGCTCTACATCGCGTTTAATAAACTTTGGCAGTGGTGTTTCACCTAATTCATAAAGTTTCTTTTTAAACTCGTCGTAGGAACCGTCATACAAAAAGCGCAGTGTTCTTCCTCTACTGGTTGTATTATCAATAACCTCGGCAACCATCATATCATCTTCGCCAAAATATAGTTTATTCCCTATCCTTATTTTTCGAGCAGGGTCAACCAATACATCCCAAAGACGTTGTTCTTTGTTTAATTCACGCAGTAAAAATACTTCAATTTTAGCTCCGGTTTTTTCCTTATTACCATACAACCGGGCAGGAAATACCTTTGTATTATTAAATACTAAAACATCTTCTTCACTAAAATAATCAATAATATCTTTAAAAACCTTATGCTCAAATTTTCCGGTTTTTCTATCAACCACCATTAAACGTGATTCATCTCTATTCTCGGTCGGGTGTAAGGCTATTAACTCTTCAGGTAGGTTAAAATTAAACTGCGATAACTTCATTTTATATAGTATGTTAAATTTTGAGGTGGGTTATACGTGCCATTCCTCAATTGGTTACAATTTTATTTATATTTTTTTCAAACTCTGCAATTTCAAGCGCATCATTAACATTAAAATCACCTATTTTGGTTCTTCGCAAATCATAAAGGTAAGCTCCTGAATTAAGTGCTTTGCCTATATCGCGTGCCAAAGCCCTAATATAAGTGCCTTTGCTGCATACAACTTTTATTTTTATATATGGTAAACTGTATTCTAAAATATCAATGCTTTTTACTGTTATTTTATTGGGCTTAAGCTCAATTTTTTCTCCTTTTCGGGCTGCAATATAGGCCCTTTTTCCATTAACTTTTTTTGCTGAAAAAATAGGGGGTACCTGTTCTGTTTCTCCAATAAAAAAGGTTAGGCTTTTTTCAAATTCCTCTTTTGTAACATGGTCAAAAGCAAAAGTTGCATCTTCATCTGTTTCTCTGTCAAATGAGGCTGTAGTTGCACCTAACTTTATTGTTGTAATATACTCTTTTTGTTGTGCTTGATAGGTTTCAATTTGCTTTGTAAATTTACCTGTGCAAATAATTAACAACCCCGTTGCCAACGGGTCGAGTGTACCGGCATGCCCAACTTTTATTTTTTTGTAATTAAATTTATGGCGAATAATGTACCTTATTTTATTTACAATATCAAACGATGTCCAATTTAATGGCTTATCAATTAATACAACTTGTCCTTCCTTAAAATCCATTATATAATACCTAAATTGAGCGATTCGAAACAAAAAAGATTGCCAAGGTTGTGGTACAAAAAGGAATTCGCAAAATTTGAATTTACCTTGTTGGTAATAGAGAATTTTTGAACTTTATTTTTGTGCTGCATGATTGGTAATATTTAAAGTTTAGAATCGCTCAATTTAGGTAATACTTAGTTCGATGCCCGATGCCATTAAAATAATAATTATGAGTCCAACTACAATTCGGTAATAACCAAATACTTTAAACCCATATTTTGTTAAAAAAGCAATAAACGATTTTATTGCTATAAACCCTACAACAAAAGCCACAAGGTTGCCAAATATCAAAATACCAATGTTATCAATGTTTATAGAGTCATAGTTTTCTAATAATTTATATGCTGATGCGGCAAACATTGTAGGTACTGCAAGAAAAAATGAAAACTCTGCTGCATTTTTGCGGTCTAGTTTTTGGGTCATACCCCCAATTATTGTGGCAGCCGAGCGCGATACTCCCGGTATCATGGCAATTACTTGAAACATGCCTATAATAAATGATTTTTTGTATGTTACCTTTTGTTCCTTATCAGGATTTTTAAACCAATTATCGACAAATACAAGTATAATTCCACCAAGCACAAGCATAATTGCCACCACCCACACATTCTCTAATAAACTATCAATTATATTACTAAAAAGAAGTCCAAAAAAGGCTGCCGGCAAAAAGGCGATAAACAGTTTATAGTAGAAACCTATTGTTTGAAAAAACTTTTTCCAATAAATTACCACTACCGATAATATTGCCCCAAACTGTATATTAATTATGAAAGCTTTAACAAAGTCGGTGCTTTCAATACCCAATATTTTTTGGGTAATAATCATGTGCCCTGTTGACGAAACGGGCATAAACTCAGTAAGCCCTTCAACAATGGCTATAATTAATGCTTGTAACCAATTCATGAAAATTGTTATAAAAATAAGAAAAGTAGTTGTTTGTAGCTATTTAGGTTTCTTCATAATAGCATAAATCTCAAAAACAAATCCGGCAAAAACCAAAAATGGAGCTAATGTAATTCGGGTAAAATTGAACATTGATTCGTTAAAAACCGCAGGATTATCAGACTTACCTCCAGCCATTAATATAAATCCTAATATTATTACTGCTAAGCCAATACCCATAAGTATGAAATTGCTTTTATCCAATGCAAATTCAAAATTTTTATTTTCGTTAGTGCTGCTCATATCTTTTTTATTTTATTAATATGCTTTATTTATTACTGCCATAACTAAAAATACAATTCGTCGGTTTTTAGTTTAAGGTATTTATTTACAGCAAACCATGTTGATAACCAAACTATTACAAGCCCTATAATAAGAACGGCACCAAATAAAATTGCAAGTGTATCAATATCATTAAGTATAACCATTTCGGGTATTTGTGCTGCAATTAAATAAATTATACTGCCTAATAACAAATATGTTATTATTATTGAATAAAACGCATGTGTTAGGCTTTTTGTTATAAATGGTGTTCTAACAAATTTTTTTGTTGCACCAACAAGTTGCATTGTTTTAATTAAAAACCTGCGTGAATAAACGGTTAGTCTTATTGTGTTATTTATTAATGATAGTGATATTAAAAAAAGCATTGCGCTAAATGCAAGCAGTATAAGACTTATTCTACTAACATTTCGGTTAACAATTTCAATTAACGATTTTTGGTAAGCAACCTCTTTAACCTGTGTGTAGCTTAAAATTTTTTCTTCAATTTTAACAACGCTATCGGGTGTTGCATACTCGGCAAACAGCCTAACCTCAATGCTTGGCAATAAAGGGTTATATCCTAAAAACTCAATAAAATCTTCGCCAAGTTCATCTTGCAGTTCAAGGGCGGCTTGTTGTTTTGTAATATATTGTGTTGATTTAACAGCTTTTAAGGCATCGAGTTTTTTTTGCAGCCTTATCATATCAACTTCTCTAATATTATCTTCAAGAATTACAGAAAAACCAATATTCTCTTTTACATGGCGCGATAGCTTTCGTGCATTTAACAACAATAGCCCTATTAATCCTATTAGCAACAACACCAATGATATGCTAATAATTGAAGTCATATAAGAACTGCGTAACTTGCGTTTTTGTATTTTTTGCCCTCGCTGACCCATTGTTGTTTTTTATGCAAATATATGAATAACCTGTTATTTTATTTAGCTTCAATAATTCTTATAAAAAAAGGCTAGAATATTTCACTAATAATAACAATCCTATAAAGTTCTTTTAACCTCAATCTCTTCATAGGATTCAACCACATCGCCTACTTTAATATCATTGAATTTCTCAATATTAAGACCACATTCGTAATTTGAGTTTACCTCTTTTACATCGTCTTTAAAACGTTTTAATGAGCCCAATAAGCCAGTATAAACAACAATTCCATCGCGAATAACACGTACTTTTGATGTGCGTTTTATTTTACCATCGCGAACAAAGCATCCGGCAACGGTACCCACTTTGGTAATTTTAAATATGTCGCGTACTTCAACCGTGGCAGTAATTTCTTCTTTAATTTCAGGAGAAAGCATACCCTCCATGGCATCTTTAATCTCATTAATAGCATCGTAAATTATTGAGTACAGGCGTATATCAATCTCTTCTTTTTCGGCAAGTTTACGCGCCGATATTGATGGGCGCACCTGAAATCCTATTATTACAGCATCGGATGCTGCTGCCAATAAAACATCTGATTCGGTTATTTGTCCAACAGCTTTATGCTTAACATTTACCTGAATTTCGTCGGTAGATAGTTTAATAAGTGAATCGGAAAGTGCCTCAATTGAGCCATCCACATCACCTTTAACAATTACATTCAATTCTTGGAAGTTTCCAACAGCAATACGGCGGCCAATTTCGTCAAGTGTAATGTGCTTTTGGGTACGTAACCCTTGCTCGCGTGATAGCTGCTCGCGGCGGTTTGCAATTTCTCTTGCCTCGCGGTCGCTGTCCATTACATTAAATTTATCGCCTGCCTGTGCTGCTCCATTTAATCCAAGTATTAACGCTGGAGTTGATGGTCCTGCCTCTGTTATTTTTTCGTTACGCTCATTGTACATGGCTTTTACGTGACCTGTATTATTACCTGCCAGTACAATATCGCCAATTTTTAATGTGCCTGCTCGTACAAGTATAGTGGTAACATACCCCCTACCTTTATCAAGGGTTGACTCTATTACCGTTCCTACAGCTTTTTTATTTGGATTTGCCTTTAATTCAAGCATTTCTGATTCGAGCAATACCTTATCAAGCAGTTCGTATATTTTTTCTCCATTTTTTGCTGAAATATCCTGCGATTGGTATTTACCCCCCCAGTCTTCAACCAATAGGTTCATGTTTGCCAGACCCTCTTTTATTTTCTCGGGATTAGCTCCGGGCTTATCAATTTTGTTTATTGCAAATACAATTGGTACGCCTGCTGCCTGTGCGTGGTTTATTGCCTCAACAGTTTGAGGCATAATATCGTCATCAGCAGCTACAATAATAATTGCCACATCGGTAACTTGTGCTCCACGTGCACGCATGGCAGTAAATGCCTCGTGACCCGGCGTATCTAAAAATGCTATTCTTTTACCATTTTTAAGTTTTACGCTATAAGCTCCAATGTGCTGAGTAATACCCCCTGCCTCGCCATCAATTACATTTGCATTTCTAATATAATCAAGCAACGATGTTTTACCATGGTCAACATGACCCATAACAGTAACAATAGGTGCGCGCTCCTTCAAGTCTTCTTCTGAATCTTCCTCTTCATCGCTTATTGCATCTAACACTTCGGCACTTACAAATTCAACTTTATAGCCAAATTCATCGGCCACAAGCGACATTGTTTCTGCATCGAGCCTTTGGTTAATTGATACAAACAACCCTAAAGCCATACAGGTTGCTATAACATCATTAGCCTGAACGTTCATCATGGTTGCCAATTCGTTTACTGACACAAATTCAGTAACTTTAACTATATTCTTTTCAGCATCAATTTTTGCAATTTCATCCTGAGCCTTTTGGCTTACAGAATCACGTTTTTCACGACGGTATTTTGCTCCTTTATTTTTACTTTTTGAGCTGGTAAGCCTTGCAAGAGTATCTTTTATTTGTTTTTGAACATCTTCCTCATTTACCTCTTTTTTAAATGGCCTTCTTTTTTGTCCTTTTTTAAAATGCCCTTTTGATTTTTTATTTTTATCGTCTGTTCTCCTGTCTGTATTTACGTCAACTCTATCTTTCCTTATTCTTTTTCTTTTCTTCTTCCTGTTCAAATCATTATCGCTTGATGAAGCTACAGGCTTGTTCTCCGAATCTTTAATATCAATTTTGCCAACTACGGTAGGTCCTGAAAGTTTTTCTGTTTTTCTTTTAATAAACTCTCCATCTTTACCTTTTTTAGAACCTTTTTTTGAACCATCAGCCGACTTTTTACCTTTTCCTCTATTTTGTCTCTCTTTTTCCTTTTCTTCTTTTGTTTTGCGCGATGGTCTTGTTTTTTGATTTATTGAACCCAAATCAATTTTGCCAATGACTTTTACATTTTCAAGTTGCTCAATTTTAGTTTTTATTTCAACATCTTCGCTAACTTTTTCCTCTTTAACCTCTTCTTGTTTTTCTAATTCCGGCTTCTCTTCCGATTCTATTTTAGGTTTCGATTCTATTTTAGGTTTCGATTCAGGTTTCTCTTTTTCTTCTTTCTTCTTAGGTTCTCTTTCTTTTTCTCTTTCTTCTTTCTTCTTTTCTTCATCAGAAGGTTTAGACTTCTTTTTCTTTTTAGATTCTAAATCTATTTTACCTACAACCTTAACATTCTTTTTTACCTCTGCTTCTATTTTAATCTCAACCTTAGGTTCTTCCTTTTTAACTTCTTCTGCAGGTTCTTTTTTAATAGTAGGTTTGTGGCTACTGTTATCTTTTATTATTACCTCTTGTTCAATAATTTCCGGCTCGTTTTCAACAGCAGGAGTCGATTCAAATTCTGAATCAATAGATATTGACTCTTGTTTACCACGATGCTTCCCGATTTCGAGTTTAGCAGATTCTTCTTTTAAACGGACATCGGTACTATACTCCTTAACAAGGAGATTGTATGCATCAGGTGCAATTTTGGTATTAGGATTAGCTTCAATAGCTATTCCCTTTTTATGTAGGTACTCAACTATAGTGCTTATTCCAACATTAAACTCCCTTGCAATTTTACTTAATCGTTTTGCTTTATCTCCGTTTGCCATTTCTTGACCTTTACTTTTATATCTAATAAAATTTGAAACAATTTTGCTTTTTCTACTCTATTCAAATTCTGAATTTAGCACCTTAAATAATTCTTTAATTGTCTCTTCTTCCAAATCGGTCCGTTTAACTAAATCTTCAACCGATAAATCAAGCACACTTCTAGCGGTATCGCAACCAACAGCCTTAAGTTCATCTAAAATCCAACTTTCAATTTCATCAGCAAATTCTTCCAAATCAACATCTTCATCGTCTCCGGCAGCTTCTCTATATACATCAATCTCATATCCTGTTAACTGACTGGCCAGTTTTATATTTGACCCACCTCTGCCAATTGCCAATGATACCTGATCTGGTTGTAAATATACATCAGCCCGCATAGTATCTTCATGCAATTTAATTAAAGAAACTTTTGCAGGACTAAGTGCCCTTTGAATAAACAGCTGGTTGTTATTGGTAAAATTTATTACATCAATATTTTCATTACGCAATTCTCTAACAATACCATGAATTCGCGAACCTTTCATCCCAACACATGCTCCAACAGGGTCAACACGTTCGTCGTATGATTCAACCGCAACTTTTGCCCTTTCGCCGGGGATGCGCCTTATATTTTTAATTATTATTAAGCCGTCAAATATTTCAGGTACTTCAAGCTCAAACAATCTTTCTAGAAAAACAGGGCTTGTACGGCTTAAAATAACCAGCGGGTTGCTATTTCTCATCTCAACTTTAACAACAACAGCCCTTACGGTATCGCCTTTGCGAAAATAATCAGATGGAATTTGATCGGTTTTTGGTAGTATCAGTTCATTGCCTTCATCGTCAACAACCATTATCTCTTTTTTCCAAACCTGATAAACCTCGCCGGTAATTAGTTCGCCAATCCGAGTTTTATAATTTGCATATATATTATCTTTCTCAAGTTCAAGAATCCTTGATGTTAAATTCTGTCTTAACGACAGTATAGCCCTTCTGCCAAAATCAAGCAGTTTAACTTCATCAGTAACATCTTCGCCTATTTCATAATCATCGTCAATTTTTTTTGCATCGGTCAACGATATTTCTGCATTGGAATCTTCCAACTCCGCATCGTCAACTACCTCGCGATTACGCCAAATTTCAAAGTCTCCTTTATCAATATTTATAATAATATCGAAGTTTTCATCTGTTCCAAAGCGTTTTATCAAAGTGCTTCTAAAAACATCCTCAAGTACACGCATCATAGTTGCCCGGTCGATACTTTTCAATTCCTTAAACTCCGAAAATGTGTCTATAAGATTCAAATTTTCCATTGTCCAAACATTCTTAAAATGTAATTATCTCTTTTGTTGTCTTTATTTCGCTAAAGTCAATTTTTTGCTTTTTATCAACCCAAACAGGGCGTTTTGCCCCCTCTAACTTTTCCTTTACGGAATATTCAATAGTAAAGTTGCTATTATTTAATTTTTGCAAAGTACCTTCAACTTTTTTACCGGTAAATAAAAGTACCTCAACAGTTTTACCAACTACTTTTTTATATTGCTCAAATACTTTAAAGGGCATCCCAATTCCGGGAGAGGAAACCTCCAAGGCAAAATCCTCAGTTTCTCTGTCTAACGAGTTTTCAACATGGCGGCTAATTCCAATACAAGTGTCAATACTAACCCCTGTTGGCGAATCAACCAATATGTTAATACTATTTAAAGAATCAATCTTAATTTCAACCATAAACAGATTGGTATCTTCAATTTTTTCATTAACTAATGTTTCTATAACAGCCTTGTCAATCATAAAAAATTATTCCAATAAAACAGGGGACTTTATGTCCCCTGTTACTATCTGCCCCTCAATATTTTGCTGCAAAAGTAGAAATAATTATCAGAATACCAAAATATAATACTACTTTTATTAACCTGAATAATTTATGAATTATTCACTTTTTTAACAACAACGTGTTATAAAAGCCGAAAAAGTAAAACTTTTTCAAGGGTTAACCCTCGACTGAAT
>CBDUWQ010000040.1:0-22847 GCA_965370965.1 uncultured Bacteroidales bacterium | reverse complement strand
GGCTTTCGACGCCTTGCATCTGCCCCAAACTTGACGCATGCATAATACAGGCTAAGTATCTACAATTAATAGTTTGTCAACTATTTAATTAAACTATTTCAACAAGGTTTAATAGAGCCAATACCCATTTACACAAACGTAAAAGGTGGTTTAGGTATTTTTGGTGGTTATGCTGTTTCGCAAGATTCTTTGTTCTTTGAATGATATTGAATACTTTTGTTTCAGCAAAAATTATAATGATATACACAAAACTCTCAAACAGCCCACTTTTTAAAGGTATTATACCTGCCGATATTGAACAGCTAATTTCAAGTGTACCATTTCAAATTAAAAAATACAGTAAGAAAATGTATATAGCATCCAGGGGTGATGAGTGCAAAAGCTTAATGGTTGTAATAAAAGGTAGCGTTAGGGGCGAAATGCTCGACTATTCGGGAAAACTGCTAAAGGTTGAAGATATTTATGCCCCACGCCCCATTGCACCTGCATTTTTATATGGTCAAAACAATACCTTTCCGGTTAACGTAATAGCAAACAACGATGTTTCAATTTTAAACCTGCCTAAAGAGTCAGTATTAATTCTATTTCAAAAAAACAGTATATTTTTAAATAATTACCTAAATACCGTATCAAACAGAGCTCAATTTTTGAGTCAACGCATTTGGTTTTTATCTTTTAAAACCATAAAGGGTAAATTAGCACAATACATACTTAATTTATTAAATGGGAATATGAAAACTGTTATATTACCCTTACCACAAAAAGAGCTGGCAGAGTTTTTTGGGGTTGCCAGGCCATCACTGGCACGAGCCCTTGGCAGCATGGAAAAGGATGGCATTATTAATGTAAAAAGAAGAGAAATTACTATACTTGATAAAACAAAACTTATTGATATAATTAATTAACAAAAAAGCAGTTAATTTGTTAAGCTGAGAGTATTAAAGATATTTAGCATAAAAGAATAAATATATAACAGCATTTTTTAATACCTATTTTATAATATTTTATATCATGAAAAAAATTACTTTTTTAAGCTTACTTATTATTTGTTCGGTTTTTTCCTATTCGCAAAATGATAAAGAAAAAAGCGATTCGCTTGTATATATTTTTACAAACAAAGTTGATTTACCTACAACCTCGGTAAAAGACCAGAACAGGTCAGGTACATGCTGGGCATTTTCAGGTTTGTCGTTTCTTGAATCGGAGCTTTTGCGAATGGATAAAGGCGAATACGATTTGTCGGAAATGTGGTTAGTAAAAAAAGACTACCATGCGCGCTCCATTGATTATGTTCGGTGGCAAGGTGCAAAAAACTTTAGTGGCGGTGCCGAATCAAATAATGCTTTTGACAGAATAAAGGATAGCGGCATAGTGCCTGAAGAAACTTTTACAGGTTTAAATTATGGTGAAAATAACCATGTGCATGGCGAAATGGATCATCTTTTAGATGCCTATATAAATGCCGTAATCGATAATAAAAACCGCAAACTGTCAACAGCATGGTTAAATGGTTTTGATGGCATTTTAGATGCATATCTTGGGAAAGATATTGAAAAGTTTAGTTATAATGAAAAAAACTATACTCCCGAATCCTTTAGAGATGAATTGGGAATTGTACCCGATGATTATATTGAAATAGGCTCGTTTACTCACCATCCCTTTTATACCGAGTTTATTTTAGAAATACCCGATAACTGGTCGCTTGGGAAAGTGTACAATATGCCAATGAATGAAATGCTTGAAGTTGCTTACCATGCTTTAGATAATGGCTATACTATTTTATGGGGTAGCGATGTTAGTGAAAAGGGGTTCTCCCATAAAAACGGCTTGGCAATTATTCCTGAAAACAATATAAAAGAAATGGATGGTAGCGAGCGTGAAAAGTGGGAAGCCCTGAGCGAAAAAGAGAGAAAAAAGCAATTATACAGTTTTAAAGAGATTGTTCCTGAAAAAGAAATTACACAACAGATGCGCCAACAGGCTTTTGACAATTACCAAACCACCGACGACCATGGTATGCATATAACAGGGTATGCCACCGACCAAAACGGTAAAAAATATTTTAAAGTTAAAAACTCATGGGATACAGATAATTTATATAAAGGCTATTTTTATGCGTCAGAACCGTGGTTTTTATATAAAACATTAACAATAGTAGTTCATAAAAATGCTGTGCCAAAAAATATTATGAAAAAGCTAAATAGGTAGTATTTCATTTAATAGTGATGCAAAACAACAAGCTGAAATATAAAACCCAAAAAAAAAACTATGCCTTAACCGAAGGTTGGCTCTCAATTATTGGCAATTCATTATTGTTTGGGCTAAAATATTGGGTTGGATTTATTACAGGCTCAATAGCACTAATTGCTGATGCATGGCACACCTTGTCTGATACAATTAGTTCGTTTATTGTTATTATTAGTTCAAAAATAAGCACAAAACCTGCTGACAACAAACACCCATTTGGACATGGCAGAGCCGACCTTATTAGCTCGGTTATAATAGGTGTAATACTATTTATTATAGGTTTTGAGTTTGTGTTAAAATCAATTGCTCAACTTAAATCGGGCACTAAGGTAATATTTGGAACATTGGCAATTGTAGTTACCGTTATTTCAATAATAGTAAAAGAGCTGCTTGCACAATATGCTTTTTGGGCAAGTAAAAAATCAAACTCCCAACTGCTGAAGGCCGATGGTTGGCATCATAGGACAGATGCACTATCATCAATTGTTGTTTTAATAGGTATTTTACTTAGCAAATATTTTTGGTGGATTGATGGCGTGCTTGGACTTATTGTTGCAGTAATGATATTTTATGCAGCCTACGAAATACTTCGCGATTCAATAAACAGGTTAATGGGCGAAATACCAAGCGATAAGCTGATTATGGAAATTGAAAAACTCACAAAAGATTTAGGGTTTGATGTTTGTCCCCACCATTTTCATATGCACAAATACGGAAACCATATTGAAATGATTTTTCATATTAAACTACCACCAAAAATACTACTTGAAGATGCCCACCATAAAGCAACACTAATTGAAAAGGCTATAAGAGCAAACATGGGCATTGAAGCTACTATACATATGGAGCCTACCAATAAATAAAAACTTTAGGAATTGTTTTATTGACAAGTGTACTGCAATACTTTAATTTACCAAGTAAAAAACAAGGTATTTGTGAGTAATCTGACGTATTCTTTAAAACCTATGAGTAGGTTTCAACTATCTTAGTAAAAACGATAATATAAAACCTACAATAGCTACAATAATAAATATTAACATTACTTTTTCATTTTTAATTCTCTATAAAGACAATAAACTTTATAAAAAGTTACACAAAAGTAAAATTATTTTTTGGTCAATCACAAATTTATTTACTTCAAAGCCAAACTACTGCATAATTCAGCCTAATTAGTACTATCACTTGTGCACGTAGTGGCATTATAGAAATAACAAAATAATTAAACAAGCGCAACCTAAAAAAATTATACACATCAATATATATAAAAATAATTCAGCAACTTAATATATTGTAACTTTAACTAAACATAAATCGTCAATTATAAAAATATAATATTATGAATATTCGCATACTGTTTTTTATAGGACTTTTTATGCCAATTAGTTTGTTTGCCCAAATAATAAAAGGTGTAATAACCAATTACGATAAAAAAACCGTTGCTTTTGCTACCATATATATTGATGAACTGCAAACAGGAACCAGCGCAAATCAGCAAGGCAGATATGAAACACATGTAAAACCGGGCACATATACCATATCGTTTAGGGCTATGGGTTATTCGCCACAAACAAAAACTGTTATTGTTGAAAATAATAATGTGATATTAAATATTGAACTTAATATTCAATCGTATATTTTGATGGGGGTTACAGTACGAGCCGATGATGAAGACCCCGCATATTCGATAATGCGCAAAGCCATTGCCCGTGCTCCAGGATTTATAAATCAAGCAAAATCATATACATCCGAGGTTTATATTAAAGGTTCAATAAAGGCTACCAAAATTCCTAAAATAATACAAAAAAGTATGGAGGTAAACGGAGAAACCCCAAAAATTGGCAAAACTTATGTAAATGAATCAATAAACAGAATATCATTTGAAGCTCCCAATAATTATGTGCAAGAAGTGATTTCGGTAAACAATTCATTCCCTATTGGGAATGACGAGGTTCCGGTTATTGAAATGATATCTGGCAGTATATATGAATCGCAAGATGATTTTTATATATCGCCCTTTGCCCGCAATGCTTTTTCTCATTACAAATTTAAGTACGAAGGGCTGCTGCAAGACGGGGCGTGGTTTATTGACAAAATTAAGGTAATACCTAAACGTAAAAGCAAACTGTTGTTTGAAGGCTATATTTATATTATTGAAGATTTATGGTGTTTGTATAGTTATGATTTACTGCTAAAACCTCCATATATAGAGCTTAAAATGAAACAGCATTATGCCCCCGTAAAAGGCAACAGCTACTTTCCGGTTAACCTTTTTGTTAAGGCCAAAATAAGTATTATGGGAATTAAGGCCAATGGAACTTACACAACCACTATTAAATATAATTCGATAGAATTAAACCAAAAATTTAATCAAAACAATGTGACAAAAACCTTTGATTATAAAGCAATATCCGATGCAGAAACTTTAGATAAACAGCCTGATAAAAACCCAAAGGTTGACGAAATAGATAAAAAACTTGAAAAATTATATGAAACCAATGAGCTTACTAACCGTGAAATGGTGCAAATGCAAAAACTTATGGCTAAAAAGGCTAATTTGCTTGAAGAATCGAAAAAAGACGACCCTTTGGAAATTATATCTACCTATAAGCAGATTGTAAAAAAGGATGCACTTGTAAGGGATTCCATGTACTGGGATTCGGTTAGGCCTGTGCCGGCATCAGACGAAGAGAAAATAAGCTATAAAAAAATAGTTGAAGAAAAAGATGATTCAACATCAACTTTTGTTAAAGTGCTTGAAACAGTTGGCTTTGGAAATTATGAATGGGAACGAAGCAAAAAGTTTTACGTGTATTACCCGGGTTTAATTGCCACACGCAATATTGGTTTTAACCCTATTGACGGCTTACAATTAAAACAGTCGTTTAAAATGCGTTGGCGCTACGACAGTATAAGTTTTGCCGAGTTTAAAGGAATGGGGGGCTATTTGTGGGAACGCAATCAGTTTTTTGGCAAAGGCAATATACGAATAACCTATAACCCATTAAAGCGTGCAGGATTAACAATAAAAGGCGGGCATTTAACAAGTAATTTTCAAGAATATGATGGAATTAATGAGAATTTGAATGCTCTTTACAATTTATTTTTAAAACAATCATATATAAAATTTTATACTAATACTTTTGTTGATATTACAAACCGCATTGATATTGCAAACGGTGTGGAGTGGTATTTGGGCTGCAAATGGCAAAAAACCGATACCCTAAGCAATAATACTGATTTCTCGTTTTTTTATACCGATAAAACATACGATTCAAATATACCTTTTAATAAAGAAATTACCTCTGATAACTTAAATCCACAAAACCTATTTAAAATAAAAACAGGTATTGTTTATACCCCTAAATATTATTACCGCATTAAAAAAGGGCAAAAGCGTTATGTAAAATCAAAATGGCCAACCTTTGGGCTTTTTTATGCCTATGCAATACCATTTGACAATACGTTTTCACAATACCATAATATTAACTTTAGTATAAAGCAAAATATTGATTTTTATGGTGTGTCATCAATCAAATATAAAGTTAATGCAGGAGCTTATTTTGATACTAAAAATATACACTTTTCAAATTTTAAGCATTTTAAGACTTCCGAAGCACCTTTTAACACCAATGATTTTCAAAATAGCTTTTTACTGTTAAAAAATTATGAATACAGCACAGCTAAAATGTTTGTTGAGGGGCATTTTCAATATACCACACAGTTTTTAGTGCTAAAAAGGTTGCCTTGGATAAGCAACCAGTTTTGGACAGAGAATCTATTTGTTAACTGCCTTTTTGTTGATAGGCACAGTCCATATTATGAAGCAGGCTATGCATTAGGTCAAATATTTTTTGCAGGAGAAATTGGTGTTTTTGCCGGATTTAAGGGTAGTGAATTTCATGGCGTAGGAGTAAAAGCTGTTTTTGAGTTTTAATGAAAAACTGCCAATGCCAATATTTTTTATATCTTGCATTTGCTTAAGCAACAACAAACAGCATGGATATTCATACTTTATTACTGGGTTTTTCTCTAATAAATTTTTTAATTTTTCTATTTCTGTTGTTTTATACTTTTGGCAGAAGTAATATTAATTCCTTAATTACAGTTTATACCTTTGGCAAATTATTTATGGGTTTGGCATGGATTTTATTCTATTACAGAGACCAGATACCCAATATATTTTCGATTGTATTAGCAAATGTTTTACTAATTTTTGGTATTTCAATTGAGGTTTATGCAATTTCATCATATTCGGGTAAACACAAAAAATTTAATAGCCAATTGTTTTTTATTACCGGGCTTATATTTGCGCTTATCTTTTCTTTAATAGCAAATAAAAATAATCAAATATTAGTAGCATTCTCCTCATACTTAAATAGCATTACATTTTTGGTAGGGTTTATACTTTTACTAATTTATAAAAATAGAAGCAGGTTACATATATTTTCGACAATACTATTTTTTTACCTATTTAGTGTGTTATTTGCACGTGGGCTTGCGGCAACATTTTTTCTAAATAGTATTACACTTACATCGTCGGGAATAATTCAAAATTTGACATTTTCATCGTTTTTGCTTATTACATTTTTAAGCACCATATTGTTTTTACTACTATTAAAAGAAAAAAATGATTTGGTATTAAAAGAAAAAAATATTGAAATTAAAAAAGCCAATGAATTATTAGCACAATCGAACAAAGCTAAAGACCATCTATTTTCAATTATATCTCACGATTTGCGTGGTCCCATTGGTAGCATCACAAATTTATGTTTCCTTTTGGTTAGTCAAAAATCTAATTTAACAATTGAAGATTATAAAAAGTTTATTCCTGAAATTTATAAAACATCTTTTGCAGCAAGCGATTTGCTTAATAACCTGTTAAATTGGGCAAGATTGCAATTAAATAATATTGTTGTAAATCCCACAAATTTTAAATTAAACCATGCAGCCAATGAAGTTGTTAATCAGATGAAATACTCTATTGAACAAAAACAAATTAATATTATAAATAACATTGATAATAATATTGAGGTTTATACCGATTATGAAATGCTAAAGGTTGTAATGCGTAATTTGTTATCAAATGCCATAAAATTTTCATCAAATTCAGGAAAAATTGCTTTAAGCACTCTTGTAAACGGAGAATACGTTACAATAATTATTAAAGATGATGGTATAGGGATAGCACCTGATACTGTTAAGAGATTACTTGACCCTGAATTTTATTATACAACAGCAGGTACTGAAAATGAAAAAGGTACAGGGTTAGGGCTAAAACTAAGTAAAGATTTTATTGAACGAAATAATGGAATCCTGTCAATTGAAAGTACGCCAAATAAAGGGAGTACTTTTAGTTTTACTGTTAACAAAACCTAATAACCAAAACTTCTTGTATATTCAACCTTTTTAATAATCTCTATATTTGATGTAACACTAATAAATGTCATTGTAGGATAATTGCTTTCGTTGTATTCATACTTAAGCTTAAAATTTATTACCTCGCCACCAGTATATTTTTTTTCGATTGCAATAGGATTGTTAGCTGAAATATTACTTTCGTTTGGAAGAATTAACTGTGAAATTGATGTATTGTAATAAGGATTGTTTTTATTGTCATAAGTGTATGTTGATACATAAAATAGGGTATATCCATTTTTAATTATCTCATCCGATATTTCATCTAAATTAAAAAGATTGTCATCTTCGGTTTCGCTGGCTAATAATAACGAATCATTGTTTGCAAAATCTGCAACCACAAAGCATTTAATTTGTGTCATATTACCATTTTCCCACTTAAATTCATATTTTGAGCCCCTTTTTTGCCAATTCCCTAAACTATCTTTTTTATAGCGTATTATTTTTTCCAAATGTTTGTTTTCATTATAAAAGTAAGTTTCTCGACAATTCTCAATAGCTTCATCATCAACAATAATAAACTTATCAACATGCAATGAATCAGTAAACCAATTTATAACTTTATAGTTAGATAAAACCCCATTAAAAAAAACTTTAAACTTTATTGGCAAGCCATCTTTATTATATTCACAGTTAATATAGCTATTATCAATTGAATCGGTAATTTTAATAACTTGGTTTTGGCTATCATAAGTTAAATCAAAACCGCTGGTAGAATTAGGATATTCTGTGCGGATTTTTATAACTCCTTTTTCAAACTTACTATTTTCGGCTGTTTTTGAATTTAAAGAACATGCAGAAAAAATAACCAATAAAATAATGGGGAATAGTGTCTTTTTCATTTGATTATAATTTTGAGAGTTAAGACTATCATAAAATGAACTACAAAAGATAAAAGTAAAAAAAAATTATGACACTTGTTTAATATCGTTTGTTTTATTCAAGTGATATACATCAATTGCCACAAGTAGAGCTGTAAAACCCCAAAAAGGAGCCGATGCTTTATCGGTATCAAGAAAATTATTTAGTATTCCATGAAAATAATAGGTAATTAACCCTAATAAAGCAGCAAAGCCGAGGCTACGCAACTCATATAAGTTGGTTTTTTTAATTACACGGATACCTGTTGATATGGTTGTAATAATTATTAATAAAAAAAATAATGAGCCCAATACCCCTTGTTCCGACAGGGGACCTAAATATTCGCTATGGGCATTTCCCATATTCCCCTGATTTGTACTTATAATGGTTTTTTCGCTCGATATTTGAAAGGGTGCATAACTAAACATATAGGTTCCGGGGCCCCATCCAAAAAAAGGTTTTTGTTTAAACATGCGTATGGCGCAATTCCAACGGTTTAGCCGCTCTAAATTCGAGGCATCGGTTGATATATTTGATATTGATTGAACATGTTTTGCTAAATTGGTAGAAGAGTCCTGTTTGTTCGATTCTAAATTGCGAACTAAGCCGGGACCCAATAAAACTGCAAATAACCCTAAAACCACAACTCCCGAAACAATTACCCAAAGTTTAATTCGCAACTTAATTATTGCCCAAATACCAAAAGCTACAATTAAACTAACCCAAGCCGCACGCGAATATGAAAAAATAATACCTAATATTAAAATAAATAGTATAACACTAAATGCGAATTTTTTTCGTGTAGAGTTTGCTTTAAAAAATGTCATTGTAACTATTGGTGGAATATAAAAAGCAAGTATGGCTCCGTATGAAGTGTGGTCTTTATAAAAAGGGTTGGCTGACCAGTGAGCAATTTTTTCATCAAAAATACCATATGTTACATGGCGATACAGTGCATAAATAACAACAATTATTAAACCATAAGCATAATATGAAAAATACCGTTGGGCATTATCTTTATTACGAAATAGTTGGGTAGCAACAAAATAAAATGCTGCAATAAACCATAGTTTCGAAATAAAAAACTTAATTGATACCAATGGCATTGTACTTGTTAACGTTGTTATTAGTATCCATGTTAAATACAAATAAATTGTTACAGATACAGGGTGTGTTAGTATTTTCTTGTCAAAATTGCCTTCAAAAATGAGTTTGAGAATAAATATTAGCAAAATACCTGCTAACAATGGCTCGGTAGGTAAAAACATATCAATTGGTAACCCCGTAACCAACTCACTTAATGGAACCGATAAAGGAACGAGAAAAACAACAAAAAGCAGCAATTTATCTAAAGCCAAAAAAGCAGCTATTACTATTAATAATATAAAAGGGATAATACTAAAATAAAAAAACTCTTTATATATAAATATGGCATTAAGCAAAATAAACAAAATTGCCCCGCCATAAACCCACCATTTATTAATTTGTTTTAGCACAAACAATCAATTAAAGTTTCTCTTTTATTTCGGTTACCCTCTTTTTTACAGCATCATTAATTACTACAAAAATTAGCGATAGTATAAATGCAGAAAATGTTGAAACCACAACAATTAACCACCTGATTGGATACGATTTTTTTTCGGCAACTGTTGCTTTGTTAACAACATATTTTTTTGATAGTTTTTGGTTTACATCAAGTTCGGCTTCAGAATATTTTACCTTTAAAATACCTATCTGCTTTTGAAGAACATCTTGCCTCATTTTTAACGAATTGTATTTACCTCCATATTTAGCAAGCATTTTTAACTTTTCATCTAATTTACTGGCAGCATCAAAATTATTTTCAATTAATGCTTTTCCATAAGCCTCAACATACCTTTCGGCCTGAGCATTATAATAAACAATCCCATGATTTCTTATTATAGCTAGTGAGTCTTCAATTGATTCAATTTCATGTTGAAACACATTATATTCCTTTTTAACTAATTTAAAAGCTTCTTTGGCTTTTGTAATTTGCATTTCATAAAAAACGGTATCGGTAAGATCCGAAATTTTATTTGCTATGTCGGCAGCAACTTGAGGTATTCTATCCATTACCAATATTTTTACCGACATAAATTTAGTGGGCACAAAACTTATATTCTCACTATATGTTTTATAAAGGTCTGTCATTGGGTAGCGCGAATCTATCTCGTAATGGTTCATTAAATCAAACTGGTCAATAATCCTATCACGAATATTATCAGAGTTCAATATCTGAAGTAATTGTTCAACTTCCTCATCTTCACCAAGTTTAAGTATGCTTTTTTCAGAGTATGACGATGAAAGCAGGTCTTGAGATACCGACCCTGATGCGGCAGGAAAAAGTATTACCTCTGATTTAAATTTTTCGTCAATTGTTAACGAAACAATAATTGATACTACAGCAGCAATACCTGTTAGTATTAACAACGGAATTTTCTTATTCCATAAATAGAGGATTAAGTCAACCGAATCAAATTTATACTGGTTTTTATTTTCTATCATAATTGCTTGTTTTTTGAATCGTCAAAAATAATAAAAGTTATGATAGAAATTGATAGTTATTCGACAAAAAACTATTTTTGTGTTTTTAAAGACTTATCAAGAAAATACGATAAATAATTTTTAAAATCAGAAATCATAAATTTTTATTTTAGATTAACGATTGAAGATTTTAGAATTATCTTTAGGACACCTTTATTATGTTATAAATTGATAAAAACAATAAACAGATGAAATATATAGGAGCTCATGTTAATGCTACAGGCGGTGTAGAAAATGCACCTGTAAATGCAAATAAAATTGGGGCAAACGCATTTGCATTATTTACAAAAAACCAAAAACAGTGGGTTGCAAAGCCCCTTACAAAGGAGAGCATTAACGCATTTAGGAGCAATTGTGAAAAATTTGGTTTTAAACCGGAGCATATATTGCCACATGATAGTTACCTGATAAATTTGGGGCATCCTGAAAAAGAGCCGCTTGAAAAATCGCGCAATGCTTTTTTAGATGAATTGCAACGCTGTGAACAGTTGGGGTTAAACAGGTTAAATTTTCATCCGGGGAGCCACCTAAAAAAAATTGATGAGGAAACCTGCTTGAAAACCATTTCCGAATCAATAAATATAGTGCTTAATAAAACCAGTGGAGTAGTTGCTGTTATTGAAAATACAGCGGGGCAAGGCACTAACCTTGGCTTTAGTTTTGAGCAAATTGCTTTTATTATTGATAATGTTGAAGATAAAAGCAGGGTTGGTGTTTGTATTGATACTTGCCACGCATATTCGGCAGGTTACGATTTAAAAACAGAAGATGGGTTTGAACAAGTTTGGCAATATTTTGATGAGACTATTGGTTATGAGTTTTTGAAAGGTATGCACATTAATGACACAAAAAAAGAGCTAGGCAGCAGAGTTGACCGTCATGAAATAATAGGCAAAGGTTTTTTAGGTGTTGAGCCTTTTAAAAGAATTATGAATGATGATAGGTTTAACGATATTCCTTTAATTTTGGAAACTCCAAACCAAGAGGGCTGGAAACAGGAAATTGAATTGTTGAGGAGCTTTATTTAAAAACTTTAATGAAATTCTATTCCCATTAATGAGATATCATCAAAAAAGTCGTTGCTGCCTTTATGCCGGTTTAGTTTTTCAATTATTTCATCAATAATAAGATTTATGCTTTTATTTTCAGCCATACAATGTTCCATTATTGAAGTTCCAAATTCAACTTTATCGTCATTTTCAAGTTCAACAATTCCATCGGTATAGCAAATTAGTTTGCTGCCGGGTGTAATATTTGTTTTGCCCACTATTATTTTCGGAATCTCATCTAACATGCCAACTCCGGTACAGCCATCGGTAAGCATTTGTGTTTTATTAGTATCTTTTATAAAAAGCAATGATGGGTTATGCCCTGCATTTATGTATTCAAGCTCGCGTGTTATGGTATTGTACCTACCAATAAAAAGGGTAATAAACTTTTCGCCATTGGCATTTTCCATTACCCTGTCATTAAGCTTGTTTATGGTTGTTTGCAATGGTAAATTTGCCGAGAACAGTGCCCTTACGTTGGCCTGAAAATTTGACATTAGCAAGGCCGCAGAAATACCTTTTCCCGACACATCGGCCATACAAAACCCATATTCAGAATCGTTTAGCCGTATAAAATCATAATAATCGCCACCAACATCAAAGTGCGGTAAGTAATATGCCGATGCCCGAATTTTATCGTTATTTGGCAGCAAAGCAGGGTTTGGTATCAGCATGGTTTGCATACGCGATGCAAGTTCAAGCTCTTTGCGCAAGGCCTCCTGCTTTACATTTTCATTAAAAAGCCTTTTGTTTTCAATGGCAACCACAATAATATTGGCAAGGGTTTGAATAAAATGCAGGTGTTTAATTGTGGGGCTCATTCCGGCACGCTCTTCATCAATATCACCAATTATTACATAAGCAATGGGAGTTTCGTGATGGTAAACCGGAATAATAACATCAAACAGCTCTAAATTGGGATTTAATGTAACGGTTAAATTTGTTATCTGTTTATAGTATAACAAATCTGTTTCAACCCTTATACCTTCGGCAGTATTACGGTGGACGCCTGTTGATAGTATGCAATCCCATTTTTCATTATATCTGTAAATTAAAACTTTGCCAATATTAAGGTCTTTGCATAATATTGATTCAAATTGATGTAAAAGATTGTCAACCGATAAATTCTCGTTTATTGCCAATGTAATATTAAGCAATACATCAAGCTTAAAATTGCTAAATTGTAATCGTCGTAATGAGGCTTTTGCTGACATATATTTATTTACTTCAAAAAAATAAACTAAAATTGATTAGTTAAATTTTGATAATTCTAAATATTTATTTTTTAACCCTTTCAGAATAAGACTTGTCACGAGTGTCAACCTTAATTTTTTCGCCTGTATTAATAAACAACGGAACCATAATTGTAGCCCCTGTTTCAATAGTAGCAGGTTTTAAGGCATTTGTAGCAGTATCTCCTTTTATTCCGGGTTCAGTATAGGTAACTTCCATTTCAACAAATGGAGGCAAATCAACTTGCAATGGCAATTCATCTTCGGCATGGAATACTACCTCACACTCTTGCCCCTCTTTTAATAATTCAGATGCTTCAATCAATTTCTCAGAAACGGGAATCTGATCAAAAGTCTCCAAATTCATAAAATTGAAACCCAAATCATCTTTATATAAATATTGATATGCCCTGCGTTCAATGCGCACGGTTTTAATTTTTACTCCTGATGAAAAGGTATTGTCTATTACTTTACCGGTTTCAATATTTTTTAGTTTAGTTCGCACAAAAGCAGGTCCTTTGCCGGGTTTAACATGCTGAAATGAAACAATAGTAACCAATTTGCCATTAAATTCAAAACACAATCCATTTCTAAAATCTGAAGTATCAGCCATAATAAATTATCAATTAATTAAATATATGGTAAAATTAATCTAATTGCTTAAAAATTCAACTTTAACTTTAAAAAAGCAGCACAATAATTATCCATAAGTGACTAATTATTGAAAAACCAAACGACCAAATCATCCATGGCCTTTTAATTAGCTTAAGCAGCACAATCATACCGGGTATATAAACAGGGATTAGTCCGAGAAAATCAACATGCCCAAATACTGATATTAAATGGAATCCTGTAAAAAGGGGTATAAAAAATGCAAATAAAAACCATAATTCGGGATTTACCTGATTGGGTTTTTTGAAAATGCGCCCAAAATACTTAAAAGTAACCCACCAAAGCCCAATATATAAAATTGGAAAAATTAGTAGTATCTGAAAGCCCACAAAGCCGGTATATTGGTTAATTAAAATGTTGAATAGTTGCGATACTGCTTCGGTTTGGTTTGTTTGCATTAATATATTTGAGCTTTTATATAAACCTATTAACATAGGAAATGAAAAAACTACAGTTAAAAGTAAGGTAATATAAGGCCAAGGTGTAAACAGGTATTTGCGGTATCGCGACGAGAATATTAAAAATAAAAAAAGACCTGCGGGAAGTGCCAAACCCGATAGTTTGTTTAATAAAGCCACACCCATAAAAATACCTGATATAAGCCACGATTTTTTGTCATATTCAAAAATAGCATTGTATAAAGATAACATGCTTAATATCCAAAAAAGGAATAAAAGGGCATCGGTTAATGTTGTAATTGATAAGTAAGTAATTGAAAAAACAGTACCCATTATAACCCACGAAAAGTACTTTTTATTGGTGCGTATTATTTTAGAAATTAGCAAATATAAGCCCCATTGTGATATTAATGACAGCAAAAAGCAAGCTAACCTAACAACTATTATACCTTTATCAATAATAAAGTTTGAAATGCCTGATAGCCAAGCATCCGAATACAATGTTGTAAATTTTGAAAAAACATTTGGACTGTTTTCAGAAAAAATAAATACTGTTTCGTTGGGCAAAATATCTGCAAAAAGGATAATAAATAACCTAAAAATATTAAAACCCGAAATTATGAGGATTGCCTTTTTCACAAATCAGTTTAAGATATTATCAAAAAAAGTGTTCTAAAAGTACAAATATACAGTTAATTACATAGGTAAAAATGCTGATTTTGAGGGCAGTTTGAGAAATAGGTTATAAAATCTCAATTTTATTTATTTTATCGCCGCCTTTAATTGTGTCAATTATTTCAAGTCCTTCATAAACTTTGCCAAAACATGTGTGTTGACGATCAAGATGCGAAGTGTTTTCGCGGTTATGGCAAACAAAAAATTGTGAACCTCCGGTATTACGTCCGGCATGCGCCATGCTTAATACACCTTTATCATGATATTGGTTATCACCATCAAGTTCGCAATCAATACTATAGCCGGGGCCACCTGCTCCTGTGCCATCGGGGCAACCGCCTTGTATTACAAAATTGGGGATTACCCTGTGAAAGGTAAGTCCGTTATAAAAACCTTTTTTTGCCAATGATATAAAGTTATCAACGGTTTTTGGAGCATCTTTTTCAAATAATTCAACCTTCATTATACCTTTTTCGGTATGGATTTCTGCTATTTTCATATTATAATTTTTTTTGTTACTAATCAGTGTTAAAGAATAAATATAAAATTATATAACTTGTTGATATTCTGTTGTTTGTAAAATATTCAAAATTATACTTGCTTGAATTACAGTGATTTACAAATTCCATTTTAGATTGTGTTTAAAAAGGCTTTTTCTTATTAAAACTTTGTGTCTTCGTGCTTTCGTGGTGGATTTTACTTTTACCACGAAGACACAAAGGCACAAAAATATTTTTAAATCACAAGCATTATGCACACAATCAACTCTTTACATTAATGTGGATTAGATGCGAAACTTCAGTACTTAATAGTTACTTATTTTTAACAAATGTGCTGCAAAATTACTTAAAAACTTGCTTCAAACCTAAAACGGATACCTTCATTCATTATGCCTGGTTTGTTCCTGTCACTAAGCCTCCAAATATATTCTATACGCCCATATTGTCCAATGTTTGTAATTCCTATTCCAATTTCTCCGTAAGGCTCAATAACTTTTGTCATACCTTGTGGAAAATCGAGTACTGTATTATGATTATTACTTAAATTACCTAAAATACCTTTAAAGGATACTACTTCTCGTAAATTTAACTTTTTTAAAAGGGGTATATGGTTAAGTATTATACCGCCAAGATTATATGTGCTATGCAAATTTATGTAAGTATCACTTGCATACTCCATATAATTAAGCATGTTAAAACCAAACCTATGCATGCCATAAGTTTCGTTACCCCGATGTATTTCAAGCATTGGAAAAGGTACATTGCCAATTATTTTTCCTGCCTCAATAAGGTATTTTATGTATCCCATGCCTAACCTAAGCTTATGCTTTACTGTACCATGAAATTTTAAATATGGATTTTGTGTGTTATAGGTATTACAAATTCCAAATTCGGTGGTAATATTAAAAATAGGGTATTTATTACCAAGGTAAACCCTTTTAAAATACTCATTTAAGTAGTTCTCTTTAAATGAAAACCGAAAATTTACCGAACCAGAATACTGGTTTATATAGCTGACATTATTGTTATTGTGAATAAATTCAACATATTCACTTTCATATGTTCTGCTTGTAAAAAACTTAAATTTTGTGGTTATCCCATCTTTAAAATCATGCTCAAACCACCCACCTACATATTTTTTTTCCGATATTTTGTCGTTTGGGTTTATTGAAATAATTGCCGATACAATATTATCCTCACCACTACTATATGAATTTTCTCTTACAAGTTTAATATTTTCGTTATCGCCAATTTTTTTCACATCGTACCATGCATCTATGCCAAATACTGAATACCGATGCCATTGGGGTTTATATTTGAAATTCATTCCATATTTTGGTTTTTTGTCTTTAAACCCATAGCCCAAGTAACCCCCAAATGTATAATTTTTGTTAAAAAATCTGCTTGTTCTCATTGCTAAAGTAACACGATGGCCCTCTAACTCATTATGCCGATAAAAGTCGAGGTACGGCCCAAAATCTATTTTACCCGATGTCCAGTAACCAGTTAAAAACATATTTGCTGTTTTATCAAAAGCTTGAACAAATTTGTTTTTTTTCAGAGAATCAATGCTTGCATATATCTTTTTCTCAGTAGAATCTAATTCAACAAAACGGAGCTTTTTCCAAAATTCATCGGGGTCTTGGATATTGGGCTGTTTAATATTTTTAACCTCTTTGGCTTTAACAAGGTCGTTATTAAGAAAATTTTTATCACTAACCTTTAAATTTTTGTAGCTTGTAACTTTTGATATATAGGTTGTAACTTTTTTTAGGGTATCGGTACCCGGTGTATAATCAAGAATTAACTCGGTATATTTATTTTTAAAATACCATTTGCCATTTGCCATTTTTTCATAAATGTTGTGTGTACGTATTCCACGTATGTAATTAATGTTGGCCTTGGGACTTAACTTAACACAAATATCAGTAATGGCAAACGTGCTATCTTCAACCCAAAAGTATCCATAAAAAGCAAGGTCTTTTTTTCGTTTTGGACAAAAATCAACCCTAATCTGTTTTTTATTATTGACAATAATACTATCGCTTACCCACATTTTGTAATAAAAACGGGCATTTACAAACGTTGGGCTGGCAAAGTTTTTCCCCAGCAGTTGTATAAATTGCTTGTAAAAATTCTGATTAGTTGTCATTTCATCAGTAATATCTGTCATATCTGCTCCGTCAAAAATATCTAACCCCAATTTTTTTTCATTTGTCCTCACAACAATCCGTTCAGAGCCATCGGCCGGCATAAGAAAGTGCCCAACATCTTCTGACATTAAAACAGGCACAGAGCATGTAGAGTCGGTATCATCAATAAAAACCTCAGGTGTTTTTTTAAATAACCTATTGTCTTTTATTTTATTATCAATCCTTGTAAACATAATGCTTACTCGATTGTATTCATCACCTTCAATACCTTTAAAATAATATGTGTTATTTTCTTTTTCATGTTCATGAATTAATCTTAATAACTCATGTGCTCTAGTTTTTTTTGGCTTAACCCTTACTTCGTCAATTTGAATATTTATTTGTGTTAATTTAACATTAACCCGTTTTTGCTTAATTTTTGAAGGGTAAAATATTTGGGTTATATATCCAATAGCTGAAAAAACAATTGAATCATTAGCTCCATCATATTCAATTGAAAATTTTCCGTTAATATCAGAAACTGTTCCTTTTAATGATTTTTGAAAATAAATATTGGTAAAGGCTATGGGCTGTTTTGTGCCTGCATCAGTAACTTTGCCTGCAATAATATTTTTTTGTGCAAATAATGATGATGATAGAAAAAATATTAATAAGATAAATATATTTATTCTGTTTTTTACAGCATTTGTGTAGAGCAGGTTGTTCAATTTTATTCTTTTAATTATAAAGGGCGTAAAATTAATAAATTTATTGATTTAATAACAGATAAGTTTATTACATATAGTTGCATATAAAAAAATAGTTTTTTGTTAAAGTGCGAATTACACAAACTAATTTTGTATTTTTAACAAATTACTGAAGTTTGAAACACATAAAACCCTCTCGGAGGGTATTGATTTATTTTATTTGTACCTCCATTAAAAGATATGAATAAAATGATAATCAGTCGTTTAACTAAATTTTATTCTCGTGGAAAACTCTATTGAAATTGATGCCCGAAAGCTACATGAGCTTGAAATGCTTGCCTCAGTTACACAGTTGGCCGACAACTCAATAGTAATACTTAATAAAGATGGCTCAATTAAATGGGTTAATAACGCTTTTGAACGTTTGCACAGTTATAACCCAAATAACATAAAAAATAATTTTGTTAATGAAAGTACCGATTTTATTAAGATACTAAATGAGACAGACAGCAGTTTTTTTCAAAATAATAAATCATTTGGTTTTTCTCGCAATATAATTACTAATGGTGGCAAACGTAAGTGGATACAATCCACATTAACTCCAATAAAAGACAAAAACAATAAGGTTGAACAGTTTATAGTTATTGAAACCGATATTACCCATCAAAAAGAAGTTGAAGAGGATCTTGTTCAACGTTGGGAGAATACTCAAACATTAGCAGAACATGTAGAATCTGCAAAAAACCATGTTGAAGAACAAATTAAGGAGCTTATTGAACAGAAGAATGCCTTAAAAATTGCCAAAGAAAAAAGTGAAGATATATTAAATAAAGTTTTACCTTATGAGGTGGCCATACAGTTAAAAAAGAAAGGCTATGCCGCACCACGCCATTATAAAAAAGTTACTATTTTAAATTTGAATATCCGAAACTTTTTTAAATTATCAGATACTATTCCCATTGATGATTTGGTTAAACAGCTACATGAAAACCTTGTGCAGTTTGATAATATACTCGAAACTCATTATGTTGAAAAAATAAAAGCCACAGGAGGAACTTACCTTGGTGCCGGTGGTGTTCCGTTAAGAAACAGGAGTAACCCTATTGATGTGGTTTTATCGGCAATTATAATAAATGATATTATTGTTAAAATAAATAAAAACCGTTTAAATGATAACCTCCCGGTATTTAAAACAGGAATAGGCATTCATACAGGCAAGGTTATAGCCGGAGTAGTGGGTAAAAATAAGCTTAGCTATGATATTTGGGGCGACACGGTAAATATTGCAAGTACTATTGAGCATAATATGCCTGAGGGTAAAATTTATATTACAGAGGCAACTTATTTTGATGTAAATGAATTTTTTGAAGCGAAAGCTAAAGGGAAAATTATACTTGAAACAGCTGAAGATATTAAACTATTTGAAATTATAAAAATAAAAGACGAATATGCACTCAGTTCAAAAGGTATTGAACCCAATGAAAAATTTATGCGTATTTTATCTAAGCTTTAAAATAATGACAAACAAATTTGTAAACAGTACCTTATATTTTGTAATTATTTTTTTTATTGCCATCAATCCTGTTAAAGTAAAGGCTCAGAAATGTAATTTTGAAAAAAATGAAATTGACGCCCTAACCGAGCTGGTAATAAAAAGAACCGCACCTGAAATGCTGTTGAGAATTAAAGGGCAACCGCTGTATGTAAAAGCCCAATGCATTGGAACAAATAAATATCTTAAAATTGTTTTTTATAAGTACAACGATTTTTCGTTTCAAGAACAGCGCGAGGTTGGTTTTATTCTGTCAAACAATGAAGAGCTTGTACTATATCCTCGGCAAATGTCAATTGATTCAACCAAAATGGACGACCTTACAAATATTTATTCACTGCTTATCTATAAGCTGTCTGACGACCAGTATGTTAAATTAACACAATACCCAGTTAATAAATTCAAGTATTTTTTAATTTCGGGCTTTGTTACCGAACCCATTAAAGACAAAAACCAAGGCAAAATTATGGGAGTTTTAAAATGTGTAGAATAAGATGCATATTAGTTTTTAGTTAAAAAGTGGGATTATTATATTTTCAAAAAAACTAATTTAAAACAAAATTAACAATATTAATTAATAAAATTAACATTATGAGTGAGAAAATTTTTGACAAAGTAAAACCGGGAATAGTTAGTGGGAATGATGTGTCAGAGGTATTTCGTATTGCTAAAGAAAATAATTTTGCAATACCTGCGGTTAATGTAGTAGGAAGCGATTCGATAAATGCAGTAATGGAGGCAGCTAAAGAGGTAAATTCTCCTGTAATTATACAGTTTTCAAATGGTGGTGCCGCATTTAATGCAGGCAAAGGGTTAAAACTTGAAGGATATAATGCCGCTGTATTAGGTGCAATTTCAGGAGCACAACATGTTCATTTATTGGCCAAAGCCTATGGGGTTCCTGTTATTTTACATACCGACCATGCTGCAAAAAAACTATTGCCATGGATTGATGGTTTATTAGATGCCAGCGAGAAGAGTTATAAAGAGACTGGCAAACCTCTGTTTAGCTCACATATGCTAGACCTTTCGGAAGAAGATATTAAAGAAAATATTGAGATAAGTAAAAAATATCTTGAAAGGATGAGCAAAATAGGCATTACACTTGAAATTGAATTAGGCATTACAGGAGGAGAAGAAGATGGTGTTGATAATTCAGATGTTGACAGCTCAAAATTATATACTCAGCCCGAGGAGGTTGCCTATGCCTATACCGAGTTAAAAAAAATTAGCTCTAATTTTACCATTGCAGCCTCGTTTGGTAATGTACACGGTGTTTACAAGCCCGGCAATGTGGTATTGACCCCAAAAATTTTAGATAACTCACAAAAATATATTCAAGAAAAATATAGTACCGAAAAAAAGCCTGTTAATTTCGTATTTCATGGCGGATCGGGCTCAAGCCAAGCCGAAATTCGCGAAGCCATTGGCTATGGTGTTATAAAAATGAATATTGATACCGATACACAATGGGCAACATGGATAGGTGTTTTAGAGTTTTATAAAAAGAATAATGCTTATTTGCAAGGGCAAATTGGCAACCCCGATGGTGATGATAAACCAAATAAAAAATACTATGACCCACGTGTTTGGTTACGTGCTTCAGAGGTTACAATGGTTAAACGATTAAAACAGGCTTTTACCGATTTAAATTGTATTGACAGAAATTAAAAGTGGCTATATATATAGTTGGGCATTATTCCCCACATAGGAACTTTTGAAATAGATTTAAACATTTAAATTATCTATTTTTCCAGTTCTTATTAAATCCTTTTGCAAACGTAAAATAGATTGCGAAAATGAGCTAAAAAATGATAAATTTGAATAAAATATAAACAACTGAAAATCAAGGACTAATTTTTACGTTAGCCAGAATTGACATATAATTTGAGAATTCATAACAAGATTAACCATTTAAGAAAAAGTTTTTAAGTACTTATAACCTAAAAAAAAATTATGGAAAAATCGATGATGTTATTTTGTTTTATTTTGTGTCTAAATAATGTAATTTTTGCACAGATAACTGGAGAGGACTTTGTAGAAAAAAATGATCCTTACAATGTTAAAAAGTTAAGTATCTCTCTGATACCGATTGATATTGACGTTAGTGATTTTGGCAGTATGATGTCATATAAATTATCGGGAAATATTAGCTGGCAATTAAAACAAAGGGCTTTATTGAGTTATAATTATACTTATGGTTACTCTGTTGTTGGATTTGATGACCCTATTAATTTTAGTACGCACGAGATCACTGGTAGATTATTTTTTAAAACTGTTGAAAAAAAAACTGAAATAAAGTGGATATTAGATACGAAGACTGATTATGGCTTTTTTGCAAATACAGTAACACAAACGTACATAGAAATACCATATCAAAAATTAGTTTCACGTGGAGTTAGAGCTGGGTATTATACTCATAAAAACTTTATTTCTTTTTCAACTTATAATGTGGAAGATCGTATTTCAACCATGGTTTCAACACAAAATGCATTTTTGGGCTATTCATTATTCGTAGTAAAAGATGTGGAAATGAAAGACCCAAAAACTGAGTTCCGTAGATATAGAAGCAGAAAAAATGAATGGTATTTAGATGTTGTTTATCTTACTTCAATAGATTTAAAGTTTTTCGATGATGGATATAAAAAATTTCCATTTGGTTTTAGAACAGGATGGACTACAACATCAGCTAAAAAATTTGGAACAACATTAACTTATGAAATAGGAATACAGCCAGGGGTCAGTTCAAGTATTCTAAATAATTTATATATTAATATGAAGTATGGTATTACATTTCCTTTTTAAATTATTGACTGAAGTTTCGCACCCAATAAAATAAAGT
>CBDUWQ010000039.1:0-22855 GCA_965370965.1 uncultured Bacteroidales bacterium | reverse complement strand
TGATAATCAATATGTTAACTGCTTTTTCAAAAAGTTTATGAATTATTCAGGTTAATTAGTCTTTGCACGAAAACTCCATATTTTTGAGTGCTTAGCCAGAAAGCGTCAAGAGTAACCTGCCTGCAAAAAAAGAATATTTAAAATATGTTTAATTTATAGACAGACTAATTAATAAGCAATAACTATTCCTTTTTATTGTATAATGATAAAACAAAACTATTATTCCATAATTCAAGTTATTTATATGTAAAACAGAATACTATATTATTGACTGTAATTCAGTAATATACAGGCGATATAACAGTAGCAAAATTATTATTCAACAAAAAAGTTTTATGGAAAACAAAAAGTGTTTTGCTCTTATTTGTGAATCAAAAACTTACAATTATGAAAGCAAAAAAGAGTAAAAAAGCAGATTTAAGAAACAAAGGAGGTCTATTTTTAGAGGTTGGAATGGTTGTAGCATTGGGTATTGTTTTAGCAGCTTTTCAGATAACAACTAAAGATAGAATGGAAAATGTCGATTTAACCGGCGAATTAAAACTGGATTTTGAGGAGGAGTGGTTACCAATTAATACTGAACAAAAAAAGCAGGAGCCGGAGCCAAAGCCGCAAGTAGTTGAGGTTCTTGAAATTGTTGAGGACATTGAAGATATTCCCGATATTTTTATTGGCGACACAGAAGCCGATATGGATACCCGTATTGAGATTATTGCAATGGACGTTGAAGAAATTGATTACACAGAACCCGAGACGTTTGTTATTGTGGAGAAAATGCCTGAATACCCGGGAGGGAATATTGCTTTGATAAGGGATATTATGAGTAGGGTAATATACCCGGAGATAGCAAAAGAGAACGGTATTGCCGATAAAGTTTATGTTGAATTTGTTGTAAATAGTAAAGGTAAAGTTGATCAAGTTAAAATTAGCCGTGGTATTTATCCATCGTTAAACAGGGAGGCCATAAGGGTTATAAAATCACTAACCGGATGGAAACCCGGTAGGCAAAGGGGTAAAGCCGTAAATGTAAGGTTTACTGTACCTATTAACTTTAAGCTAAATTAATACTACTTTGCGGATTTATATTAATAGAGAGAAACCTCAAACCTCAAGCAATTATAAGGCTTGAGGTTTGAGGCATTAGGGCAGTAAATGCTACTTTTTATTTTTACGTTTTAGTTTTGTTTTCTTCTTCTCAACACTCCAACCGAATTTTCCAATTTCCTTACCAAGCTTATAATAGTGCCCATGTGCATAAACTAATGGGTTTGCTTTTGATAGGTCAAAAGCTCCGGTTTTGTCATCTATGTATTTATCATCGGCATGAACGGCAACCACCTCGGCCAAAAACATATCGTGTGTACCCAGTTCTTTAATCTCCAATACCTGACATTCAATATTAATGGGTGATTCTTTTATCATTGGGGCATTTACCCTTTTTGCTTTTATGGGTGTCAGCCCCATCTCTTTAAACTTGTTGTACTTGCTGCCCGAGCGTACACCGCACCAATCGGTGGCTTTTGCCAGTTCTTTTGTGGTAAGGTTTATTACAAACTCGCCGGCCTCTTTAATAATAGCATGCGAGTGGCGGTTTTTGCGTATCGATATATAGCACATTGGAGGGTCGGAGTTTATTGTGCCGGTCCATGCCACAGTTATTATATTGTAGTCTTTAGTATTATTGCCACAGCTTACCATTACAGCAGGTATGGGGTAAATCATTGTTCCGGGTCTCCATGTTGTTTTAGGCATATTGTGTTGTTATTTATAAATGTGAAAAATGATTAATACTTTTTATGGTAATAATTTAGCAGTTCGCCTTCAATTATTGCTATTCTCATTTGAATATTAGACAAATCGGTTAATACTGTAATTAACGGCAGGTTATAAAAATGCTGATACTCCCAGCTTTTATTAAAACGGCGTTTGCCAAGATTAAACGACTCTGTTTTTAAATTTAATATTACAAGTTGGGTAAGTATAGAATTGTTTTTTGGTATAAGTGTTAAAACAGAATTTTTATAATTTACAAGCTGTTTTTTAAGTTCATAGGCTCTGCCATTTCTTTTTTTAAGCATATACCGAGATACCGTATTAATCTCAACATTAGATTGTACAGGAACCAAATTTGATAATGCTTTTCCATCAAACATTTTATAGGTGTCGCCCTCAACCTTTTTTATTAGGTCAACCTTTAACTTTTCAATATGGTTTATAATTAATTTTGTCGATTCCCTAAGGTTATTTATTGTACTGCATAGTGTGTCGGCATTATTGTTTACCGTATCGTATTTAATTAAATGGTTATAAAGTGCATGGTTTTTTTTGTTAATGGAATTAAATAACTCAACCGATTCAATATTGTGAATTGTAAATGCACGCATTACATGCCTGTGAACCATGCCAATTAAAAGGCTGCCTATAATAAAAACACCAAAAATAAGTACCGGAAACCATGAGTCAATATTCGTTTCGTAAAAACGCCTCGACAATGCAATTATTGTTAATATTGCCAGTATCAATACTCCGGCTCCAACATATATTAAAATAATGCCTCCTCCCCAATTCACAACAAAAAAGGAAACTCCTGTTAAAAAAATTATAAAACCTAAAATGCCAAAAATAAGCACTAAACCAATTTTGTTTTCTTGGTTGTTTTTAAAAATTACCAAAAATAAGGGTATTAAATATCCTATGTTAAAAGCAAAAAAACCGGTAAGGTAAAGCACCTTACCTGCTACAAGGTTATGATTGAGAAAAATAGCTCCCAAAAGTAGTGTAAACGATGCAAGATATCCCCATATTAATATTCTTTTTTTCATATGTTTATAATTGCCACGAATAAAATTTTGTTACTAATCAGTGTAAGCAAAGTCTTTAAAATTAAGGAGTAATGTAATTTTTTGTGATGCCTGTCTGCCAATTCCAGGCAGGCTGTGATGCTGTTTTCTTGTGATGCAGTAGTTTTTTTACTGCAACACTGCAACACTGCAACACAATTTCATCAGAATATCAATAAGTTACATAACTTTATATTTATTTTCTAACACTGATTAGTAACAAAATTTTTAGTTAAATCTTAAATTCGCAGATATTATTTGATTCTATTGTATTTCAAGCTATTAGACCTATCAGAGATAGTACCGATACTCTCGGCATTTCATTTAATATAGTGTATTTAAATCGCATCTAATAACCTATTAATCAACGAAAACCTGTTAGACCTTGCGGATTAAAGGTTAATGATGTGTCATATAAAATTACTTTATAACAAACCTTACTTGCTGTCTATAACCGTTTCCGGAAATATTTAGCATATAAATACCTTGTGGCAGTTTAGGAAGTTTACTAAGCTTTAATTGATAAATATTGTTTCTATCTTCAATATTAACATCTTCAGTAAATATACGCTCACCAATTATGCTAAAAATCTCAATATCAAATTTACCTGGATTTTCAACAACTAATTCTATTGAAATATCAGACTGTAAAGCCGGGTTTGGATAAATTTCAATTTTAAATGGTCCTGTAAGTGTGTTATACTTTGAGTAAACAACAGACTTCCATTTATAAGGCTTTTCATCACCATTAAAATCGGTTTGTACCAAACGGTAATATGATGTTCCTATTAACGGGTTTTTATCAACAAACCTGTACTGTATAGGCTGATTGCTATTTCCTGCACCGGTTATTACTCCAATATTTGTAATGTTCTTTCTATCAATAGAGCGCTGTATTGTAAAATGGCTGTTATTACTTTCAGATGCTGTTTCCCAATCAACAACAACCTGATTATTTACTATACGTGCATTAAACTCAACTAACGCAATTGGCAACGGATTATCTGACGAGCTTGAGCCAAAAGTAATTGGGCTAAACCCTGAGAATACACCTGAAGTTACATAACCTATTAATTCAGGTGTTCCGCTATTTGCTGTATTACCCTCATTTATCCACTGTCCACCGTAATAATGGGCAACAAGCAAATCGGCAGGTTTATATATTTGGCTACGTGCAGAGTCTTCATAAAATAACTGAACTTTTGCTGTTTTTGTACCATTTCGAGTAACATTCCAATGCTCAACTCTGCTTATATACACAAGTGCAGCTACCTTGTTGCTCAAGTCGCTACCTGCAGAGTTAAAATACTCAGCAGTAAATATTTCATCGCCCGAAAACTCAAGCAAACCTAAACGTGCGTAAACAGTTTCTTTACCAATAGGAAAAACAAAACTGCTTGAAGTTGAACCATATTTACGCATTGGTCCAATAATATAGGTTGAATCGGTATATTGCGATACTGACGAGCCTGAACTCATTGTTAATAGATTAGCGGCAGTAGTTTGGATGTTTCCATCTTGAAGATATAAAGAAGATTCAACAGTTACCTTACCAGCAAGTACAATTTGTGGGCTTGTGGCATAAGAGTTGATAATCCGCAAATGATAGAAAGACTCACCATCGCCGCCTTTGGTAATTGTTTGCTGTGCTTCTCCGTTAAATTCAACAGTTCCTGTTCCTCTGTCAAATGTACCTGTGTTACTCCAATCACCGGCTAGTGTAATCTTATTTGCATCAGCATTTAAGGCGCTTTGTATAGTTATGTTATTGTTAACCGTAATGTGATTTTTAAGAGTTTTTATCCCCGAACCGGCAATAATAAGGTTATCAAACTCAGCAATATTTATATCTTGAGCTTCAGCTTTATTATAGGCAACAGTTGAACTGCCACCGGTATTAAATGTGCCACTATTGGTCCAATTATTATTAATGCTTATTGTTGATGCTGAACCTGTAGATATATCAAGTGTTCCTCCTGTTTCAATAGTAAAATCGCCATATACTGTTAAATCAATTCCGTTTGATATTGTTAAAACACCACCATTTTCAATTTTTATATTGTACGCACTTCCATTGGCACCCGAACCAAGTGTTGGGTTGGTTGCTATATTTGGAATTACCACATTTACTTTGTTATTTGGTACATAACCTTTATCCCAGTTATCAGCATTGTTCCAATCTGTACTTTCACTTCCATCCCATGTTGCTGTTGGGTACTCAAACCCAAAAGTAATATCTCCAAATGTGGTTATGGTTGTTGTTGCTACACAGCTGCCTTTGCCATCGCCATTATCTGTAGCAGGTTTACCTCCTTTTGATACCCAGTTGCTGCCATTGTATTGGGCAATAACCACATCTTCATTTTTCTCGGTACCGCTACGTGTTTCATCTTCCCAATAAAGTGAGGCAATAGGAGTTTCAGAACCTGATAATCTTGTTAATGACCAATATTCGGCTGTACCCATCTCATTTAAAGGTGCTGTTAAATTATTACGGTTTGAAGGAGATGCATCAAAATACTCCAATTTAAATTTAGATGCACCCGAAAGACCAGAAACTCCTAACCTTGCAAATACGCTGCCTTTACCAACCGGAAAGGTAAAATCGGTACTGCCTGTCCATGTCATAGGCCCGTCAATATAACTTATTGCGCTACCTGCATTTGCCGAATCACCATTGTTAACCTGTGAGCCCGATAATAAATCTAACATAGATGATGAACCGGTTTCAACTGTTCCATCGGTAAGTGTTAAGAGATTACTAACATTTATTTCGCTGCTTGGCTTAACTGCTGTACTTAAAGAGGAATTATTAATTGTAAGGTTATAGAAATTCTCAGTTGATGATTTTGTGATATTTTGTAATGTTGAGCCGGAAAACTTTACAGTACTTGTGCCCTTGCTAAATGTTCCATTATTTATCCAGTTGCCTTTAATACTAATTGATTGACTACCTCCTGCTAAGGTGTTACTTGCAGAAATTGTTAAATCCTCAGTTACAGCAATATCGCAATTTAATGTTTTTGTGCCTCCACTGCCCGAAAAGTTTATATCGGTAAATGTTTCAGTACCGGTACTATTTATTGATTGTGCGCCAGAGCCGTCAAAAGTAAATGTTGCACCATCGGTATCAACTGTTCCGTTATTTGTATAATTGCCACCAATATCAATACTGTGCGATGGGTCGGTAACCTCAAAAGTTGTACCTGACGCAATGGTTAAATCGCCGTCAATATCAAAAGCTGCCGAAGTGCGGAATGTTGCCGAACCTGAGCCTTTGCCACTATTAAATTCAAGATTATTAAAAGCATTGTTGCCTGGGTTTATATCAATAGTACCTGTTGATTTAACAAATTCAACTGTTGAAGAGCCACCATGTGTAAATGTACCAAGATTATCCCAGTTGTCGCCCACCTCAATGGTAGTAGCTGAACTATTTGAAATAGTAAGGGTTCCATCTCCACTAAGATTGTCCTGAACTATTAAATCCATTCCTCCTCCAATGGTTAAATGTCCTCCGCTATAAATTGTTATGTTTTTTACAGAATCATCGGTTCCTGAATTTAGAACCGGGTCGGTAGTCACATCAGGAATAAATACATTGGTGTTATAGGTTGGTACACCACCTCCACTGGCACCGTCGTCCCAATTGGTTGAAACGTCCCACTTTTCATTTGTGCTTCCAGTCCATGTTAAAGTAGGATCGGTATAAAACCAACGCACTAATCCTGTATGAGCTCCGGAAGTTGCCTCTTCATCATCTTCAAAATAATAACTGGCCCGTAACCCAAATGCATCTTTAAATATAACCGGATTTGTGCCTGTAATATGTTTAGCATTTATATCAGCTCCACTATTAAATATTATATCACGAATTGTGTCGTTTGCTCCTACGGTAATTGCATTTTCAAACAACAGGTATCTGCCGCCCGAAACTCCATTTGAGAATGTACCGTTTGATAAATTATAGGTATTGTTCAATGTGGCCCCTGATTTTAGCCAAATACCGGTTGCATCAATATATGAAACATCATAGTATTTTGCTTGAATTTCGCCACCTGAATTAATGGTAAACGAATAATTAGTTGTAGCTGGACTTGTAATTGTGGCCACATTATCGTCATTAACACCAATTGCCTTAAATGTACCACCCGAATTAACTATAATGGAAGCGGCACTTCCCATTTTAAGTGAAGCATTCTCGTCAATATTAAGTGTACCGCCATCAATGGTCAATATATCAGAACCTGTACCATCGCCAAATTCCAGCGTATTGCTATTAAAGTCGAATGTTCCGCCTTTAACATCAAAATTACCATTAATATTAATATTGGCCAACAGTTGATATGTTGTACTTGCCCCTGCATCAATCTCAACGTTATATAAATCTGACGAGCCGGTATTAACAGTTTCGGTTCCGGCAGTTGTGCCGTTAAGAGTTATTTTTCCCGACCTAGCGTTAAATGTGCCTGAATTTATATAACTGCCACCAATGTATATATCATAATTATTATCTGTAGCATCAAGTGTTCCCGACAGTATTTTAAAGTTGTTACCTATATATGTATCTGAGTTTAACTCAAGTGTTCCAACTGCATCAATTATTAAATTATTGAATGATGCATCGCCGTTAATTAATGATTTTGTGCCCGATGTTACCTTTAATACAACTGTGCCATTACCTTGATTAAATATTGCTGCGGTTTTTTTCTCCCAATTACCATGTACCACAAGAGTATCGGTGGTATTTGTCATTGTAAAAGTACCTTCGTTTGTAAAATTACCACTAACAATTAATGCTGTGTCGTTATCGTTTGTGGGTGTATCAAGTGTTAAAAATGCACCATTTTCAATAACTAAATTCTTTGATTGGGCACTATCTATTGATATTTTTGGAGGGTTTAACGATTGTGCAATAATTACATCATCGGTTGAAGTTGGTATTTTTTGTGCCCCAATACTAGCGTCCCAATTGCGTTTGTCAAACCAATCTTCATCAATATTTCCTGTCCATGTTAATGTAACCGGACCTGTCCAATTAATATTATTACCGGGGTCGTTATCATAATACTCGCCCGATAAGGACCCTGTGGCATTATAAAACTCAAGTGTACCTGTTGTGGTTGATGTTTTTGTAACATTATAAGTTCCATTGCCCGGGTTTATAGGAAATACAACATCCTCAATTCGCGATGCTCCTGTAAACGACTGTGTATTTTCTATTCTAAGACATGTGCCCCCGTTTGGTGGGTTAGTAAAAGTACCGCTATTAAACTTATTATCGATATCAATAGTACTACCGCTTTTTAAGTAAATACCACTTGATGTCATATATTCAAACAAGTAATTTTTGGCTTTTATGGTAGCCCCACTTTCAACTGAGAAGTTATACCTTCCGGCACCTCCCTGATTTGATACGGTTGCCACATCTCCTTCGGAGCCTATAACCTCCATTACACCACCCGATAATACATTAAAACTATTTTGATTACCCAAATTAAGTGAACCACCTGCACCAATTTTGTATGTACCCGAAATATTTGCGGCATCGGTATAGTTACCCATATTAAACACATTACCATTGCCATCAAAAGTTCCTGAAGCCAAATTAAATGTACCATTTATTGAAATATCGTCAAGTAATGTATATGTAGCTCCTGCATCAATAGTTAAATTATTTAGGGTTGAGCCATTCATTTGAATATTGGCAGTACCCGATGCTTTTGCGAGCTTATATGTTCCAGTTTGATAAAATTTACCGTTGCCCGTAGCAGTAATATCACCATTAACCGTTACAGTAAAATTATTATAAAGATAAAGCATTCCTTCAATAACATTTAAGTTACTGCTAACAGTAATATCGGTATTGTAAATACGCATATAATCGCTTGTGCTGTTTATTGTAAGCTTATAAAAATCGTTTGTGCCCGAGGTTCCAAGGTAAATCCGTTGATTTGTTCCCGGCCACGAATTTGAACCATCCATAATAACTTCGCCCTGACGACATACAAAGCTACCGGTGTATTGGTTATACCAGTTTCCGGCAAGGTTAATTTTATAGTTGTTTGTACTAACATCAAGTGTTACATCTTCGTTATAAAAATATAACCGCCCGTTTACATCAATATCGCCACTCAATGTTTTAGTAGTTGCACTATTTAAGTACAAATAGCCATATTGCACAACAGGGTCACCATTGTTTTTGCCTTTTATGGTTTGGTTAAGTGCACCATCATATATCTGATAACTCATTTTATCGGCAACATATGATGAGAAACCTGTTGGATAATTATTTGCACCCCTAATATAAATACGGTTATACGGGGCATCCATTGTTGACATTGTAAATGCACCCGAGCCATCGGTATTTGTTATTTGGTAATCGTAACAGTTAAATCCATAGCAGTTTACAATAAAATCTCCTGTTACATTAATATCTCCACCAAGATATTTCCAGTTATTGGTTTCGGCGGTTTCGTTATTAAACTGAATATTATTAAACGATGAGGCTTGAATGGTCTGTGTTCCTCCGTCAAAAACAATTTTGCCGGTACCGGCATAGCTTCCCTCGCCATTCCAGTATCTGCCAAAAAAATTGTGTGTTTCGCCACCGTCATTAAAAGTACCGCCCGATGCTATATAAACATTTCCATTAATATCGAATAAGCTGCTTGCTCCGGCAGTTAAAGTTGAATTTATGGTTAATGCTGCACGAGTTTCGTTACCATAGTAATACTCGCAGCTTAAATTGCCTGATGTTGTTTTTGTTCCGGTTCCTGAAATGGTCAACTGACTAAAAGTACCATTTGTAATTATTTGGGCTGCACCATCAAATTCAACTGTTCCACGCGTTTCGGTTGAGAATGTTCCGCCTGCGTTATTGTAATTACCAGCAATGCTGAATGTATAGCCTGCACTATTAGGATATACAGTACCATTTTCTATTTTAAACTCTCCATCAACATCAATGGTAGTTCCCTCAATAAAAAATGTTGAAGTTCCGTCAAACAATATATTTTTAAAAGTAACATTGCGAGGTGTTATAAATGCTGTGGTTGTGGTTGATAAAAATTTTACGGTATCATCTCCATGAAGGAAATTAGCATCGGATGCAGAGTTCCAATCGCGACCTACAACCAAAGAGGATGAAGGATCGCCAATACCAAGTATTGCTCCGCCTCCAAGTGTTAAATCAGTTTCAATATTTACAATACCTGCATCAACAACAAGTATTCCGTTGGTTACGTTTAGCGATTTACATTTGGCTGTGTCAGTAGTATTAATAATAGGATTATTTGTAACAATTGGTACAACAGCATCTTTAGTTAAATCGGGCACTTGTGCGGGTGACCAGTTTGAGGCTGTAAACCAATCGGTATTGGTTGTACCTGTCCATGTAACTGAAGTAACCGGAGGCCAAACAATATTACCCGGATTTGTTGTACTGCCATCTCCCTCATCCTCATAAATTTCGCCACCAAGCATGCCGCTAACAGTTCCGTCAAATGTAATGGTGCCTACTGCATTAGCTCCTCTTTTTATATTATAGTGCGTACCCACGGTAGGTGTACCCCCATGGTTAAAAGTAACATCGGTAATATTGTTTATTGCGCTAATATCGTTATCGATATACAGATAGCGTTGAACCCCATGGTTTGTTCTTGTATAAATATTTGACCAAATACCATATGAGAAATTATTTGTAGGGTCAATTGTTGCACCACTCATAACATATAATCCGCTATCGGCCAAATGCTGAAAATGATAATATTGTGCCTTTATTGTTGCACCCGACTCAATTGTAATATTGTATGCGTACCTGTTAGAGGCACGGGTTACAGTTGCATGGTTGCCTGATGTTCCAATTACTGATAATACTCCACCTGATTTAACTGTTACGCTTGCTGTATCATCGTAGCAATCTATTAATAGATTTGCCCCTGCATCAACTTCAAGTGTTCCGCCGTTTTGTATTACATGCTGTTCGCCCAAAGGGGTTCCTGTATCATTATTTCCGAGTTGTAAGTTTTTTCCGTTAAGGTCTAATGTAGCTCCATTACCAATAACCAGCTCTTCTGAAAATACAGCATCATCGGTTAACGTATATGTTCTAGTAAAAGTGCTGTCCTGATTAAACTTTACTGAATAAAACGGATAACCGCCCGATTTAATAGATTTTGCATTTGTATTGTTGCTTTCAAAAAACACGGTATCCTCGTGTGGCCTAAAGTAACCACTATTGCTCCAATTACCTGTAACATAAATTGGATGTGCCACAGCAGCGTTGTCGCTTGTTCTTAAATATGCACCGCCGCTAATTGTAAAATCACCTGTCCAAATGGTATCGGTTAAGTTACACCACCCACCTTCTGAGAATTTTAAGCCTGCTGCATCAATTCTTGGAATATACTGTTCATTAGTTCTATCAAAATCAACAATGGCTTTTGTTGCATGAAGGGAATCAACAGTTACATCCTCAAACTCTATTTCATACGAAGCAATATTATGTGTTAATGCACCTAAATAAACTTCAGTAGTATCTTCAATTCTGAACGTGCCGTTATACACATCAATACCATTATTTGTAAAGGTTTTTGTATTTCCGTTGGTAAAAATAACAGAATAAAAATCGTTATTTACCCCGGGGTCAATTGTTTGGGCATCGCCATTAAATGCTACTGTATTTCTTAGGTGGCGGAAATACCCGTTGTTGGTAAATGTACTGCCCGAAAATTCCATATCATATACCACATACATAGTATCATTAGCTCCAACGGTAAGGTTGCCTTTAACACGCGTAACAGTTTCATTAAATGTTTTTTGTCCTGTTGAACCACTTAAAACAATATTGTTGAATTTTAGTGTATCGTTACCGGCATAATTAACAATTGTTTGGGTTGTACCGTCAAAAGTAATTGTATTTGTGGGGTAATATTTTCTTAAATCATTAAATGCTCCTGATAAGTTTATGTTATATCCTGAATCAATAAGTACAGGGTTGTTGTAGTACATCCTAAAATCGCCATCTACATCTAAATTGCCATCGAGCGAAAGCGTATCGGTTGTATTGGTATAAATATAAAGGTTGCCGTAATCAATGGTTCCTCCATTAGTATAGATAGTTTGTTTGCCCAAGCCTCTGTACCATACAAATGAATTGGGGTGAAATGCATATGTATTAAAACCGGTAGGCAAACCGGGGTTGTCGGTTAAAGTATTGTTGTTTGACAGTACATACGTATATAAACGAGAGTTATCTGCAATGGTAAAAGTCTTACCTATACTATCGCAGGTTATTTTATAAGTTTGCATATTTAGGTGTGTGCCCGATTCAAAAGTCATATTGCCATTAACCTGAATAGTATCATACAAGGTAGCCCAACCTGTTCCTGACTTAGTAAAATTGTTAAAAAAGTGTATATAAGGGTCAATTCCGACACCTCCACCATTAAAAATAACCGAACCTGTACCCCAATCAATTTGAGGGGTTTCGGCAAATCGAAAATCAAGACCGCCACCTATTGTCAAAGTATGGTCATTCATATCAAAAGTTGTTAACGAATCGTAAACAACACAATAATTTGTTACAGTAATATCACCGCTTGCAGTTTTAGTTTGCCTGCTTGTATTAAGAGTAGGGGTTATTGACCTTAATCTGAGATTATAATAGGTGGTAGGATATACAACCTGATTTGAATCATAGTAATAATCAACGTACCCACCTGTTAAACTAATATTCTCAAAATTTTTGGGAAAATTATTATCTCCTCTAATATATAGTGTTCCTCCTGTTACTGTAAGAGAATTAGATGCTCCTTCACCCACAAGGTATGAGTCTTCAAACAGATATGTATTAGAACCTTGCTGATTAATAAGGTTACCTTTTACAACAATTGTGTCATAAACATATTTTGTTCCGTTACCTTGAAAAATAAGATTGTTGAATATGGTTGAATCGTGAGCTGCATTTTGTAGATAACTATTTCCTGTTCCATTAAATATTACAGTTCCATCACCGGTTTGTGTAAACCCGTTTTTTCCTTCATAGTTATTAAATCTGCCACCTATATAAATGAATTTTTCGCCGCCATCAACATCTGAGCCTGCCTCAATATTAAAATACCGCTGCACTTCAATGTTTTTTGTTATCTGTTTTGTAGCTCCATTTTGTGTATAAAAGTCGTAAAATGTACCACCCGATATGGTTTGGTTGCCACCCGAGCTCTTATTGAATGTAACTCTGCCGGTTCCTGCATCAAAAGTACCACCGTTAACTTCCCAATTACCACCAACTGTAATGCGTTTATTTGAGGCCGACAGCGTACCGCTTAGTATTGAAATATTATTGTCAACATCAATATTTGCACCAAGCACAACCGATGTTGATGTAGTGTCGCAGGAAATAATCATATTATAAAAACTACTTCCGCTATTTATTGTATGGTATCCTCCTATGGGATTAAATATAATTGTACCTACGCTATTTGGATTGTATGTTCCTTGATTTGATAAATTACCACCAACTCTTAATGTGTCAGTTGCATTATTTTGTTCTAAAATATTTCCGCTATTTATGGTTAAATTATCTACAATAGTTAAGTCGCCACTATTTAATGAAAGGGTAATTGTACTTGTTCCTGCAATATCTACTCTGTTGGCACTATCGTTTGCTGTTGATATAACAACCGAATAAGCTCCGGCAACATTGGAATTATCAAGATATACATTGTCGCTTGATGTGGGAACACCATTTGGATTCCAGTTATTTGCATCATTCCAGTTAGTTGTACTTGCACCTCCATCCCATGTAATTCTGCCGGGGTTTGTCCAGTTAATTAAATCACCCACATCATTTTCATGGTCGGCTCCTGCAAATGTTCCGGTTGCGTTTGCAAAAGTAATTACTCCCGTACCCGATGTTCGTGCAGCATTATATGTTGGACCGTTGTTAAAGCCAACTTCGGTTGAGGTAAGTCCTGCACCAAGATTAACACCGCCAATTGTAAGGTATGCTGTACCTGAACCACCTGTAAATGTTCCGTATGATAAATTGTTGGTAGCATTTATTGAACCATTCTGAATTTCGATACCATTACCTTGTGTGTTGCTAATTAAATAATATTTTGCATGAAACTCGGATGATGAGCCTGTTTGAAGATACTCGAAATTACCAGAGCGTGAAGTTAAAGTTGCAGGTGCTCCGCTATTTCCAACTATTTTAAAAATACCTCCATAATTTTTTAAAGTATCATTATTGTTTATTTTTAATACCGCTACCGAATCAACCTCCAAAGTACCGCCATTTTGTATAATAACCTCCCCTGTGTTCATTTCAAGGGTTTGATGGTTCAAATCAAATTTACCATCACGAATCCTCAAATTACCACCTTGAGTAAATGTCAAGTCACCAGTTAACTGGTATGTAGCTCCACTATCAATTACAATTGTGTCTTGTACAACATACAAATCTCCAAAGTCAATACTATGTGTGCCCGATTTTCCGTCAAAAACAATTTTATTGGCAGTAGCATTTGAATTTTGATAATAATATGCACCATTATTAATTAAGCTGCCTCCAATATATACATCGTTATAATAGGTATAAAAGCGCGATGAGGCTTCACTATTTAATGTTAAATTTTTTAAAACCTTTAAATCGTTATTGCTTGTTGGATAAAGTCGAGAATATGATGAAGAGTTATTTATATTAAGGTAATTAAATTGTTTTCCGTCTCCAATTCCACCAGTTTCTATATTGGTATAGCCTCCAATAAAGTTTACAGTTCCGTTTCTACATTCAAAGTAACCACTACCATCTCCTTCATTATTATACCAGTGCTCCTCAACCGAAATGCTATAATTACTTGCGCTAACATCAAGTGTGTCTTGTTGGTTAATTTGCAGCCAACCTGAGCACGATATGTTTCCGCTAAGTGTTTTTATTCCTGTTCCGTCAATTTCAATATCGTGAAAAGAAGAGCTTCCTATTGTTTGTGCTGCCCCATCAAAAATAACAACACCAGTACTTTGAAAACTTCCGGTATTTGTCCAATTGCCTGCAATATTTAAGGTATAGCCATAACTATAAAGAGTTGCACTGTTTATAAAAACATCACCATTAAAATCAAAAGTATTTTCATAAAGGCGTTTAATACCACTATTTTTAAATTCAATATCATAATATTGGGTAGATGCGTTGTAATTTCTAATTAATTGATCCTCAGAATCGCCATTAAATATAAGCTTACCATTGTTATGTGTAAATGTACAACCTGTATAAATATACCAATCGCCTCCAATATTTAGGGTATTACCGTTTAGGTCAAAATTACCTCTGTTTTGGGTAAAAATAAAATTTCTCTTCACATCAACATTACTGTTGGCAGTAAGTGTTCTGCTGGCTCCGGTTTTATTAATATAAAGGTCGCCAAACATGTTTGATGTGTTAACAAAAACTGTTTGGTCAACATTAGTACCATCAAAAATGGTACGACCATTTGTTTGTGAAAAAACACCGGTTCCCGAGTTGTTCCAATTACCTCCAAGATAAATATACCTGTTATTAGCATTAACAGTAATACCATTATTAATAGTAACATTGCCAATAACATCAAGTGTACCGTCAATATACTTTGTTCCCGAGCCACCAAAAATAACATTCCCAAAATTAGATGCACTTATTGTTTGGTCTGCCCCATCAAATGTAGTTGAACCCGTCATGTTAGTATAGGCAATTGCAAGTTCCCAGTTTCCGGCAACTGTAATATTATGTCCATTATCAACCAAAACAGGTGTATAACCTACACGAATAACTTCACCGTTAATATCTAAATCGCCTTGCACATTTTTATTTCCATTGCCCCAAAGTTCAATTGAGCCATAAGTTAGTGCAGGTATGTTTTGGTTTCCGCCATTTAGGTTAAACCTCATTATTGATTCAGTATGTAGCGATACTGTAAAATTGCCTGATGTATTATCGGCACTATTTATAAGGCGAACATTGCTGCCAACCGTAAATGTTTGGGTTGTAGCATTGCTTGTAATAGCAATATCATATATATTTAAGTTTAAAATAGTTGCGACACTTCCTCCTGCGTTTGTTGCCGAAAAGTTACCTGTTAAATGAATATCTCCATGAATTCTTTTTGAGCGTACTGCTGTAGGTGCAGAATTTGTAATTGCAAGATTATTAAAAGTATAGGTGGCGCCGGAAACCCCTGCTTCATAAATATACTGGTTTTCATCGGGTCCATCTAAAGTAAAAGTGCCACCCGAACAGGTAATTGAGTTTATACTGTTATAATTATATATATGGTTCTCAAGAGTGTGGTCATAACTCCCTAAATCTAATATTACCGTGTCATAAACAGCATTTGAACCATATAGGTATAGATAATCATCAATATCAAGTGCGCCGTCAACAGTTTTTGTTTGATATCTTAAAAATAACCTACCGTAATTAATACCCCCTTTTATGGTTTGATCCATTACGCCATCGTACCTTGTTGTTGACAAATCTTCAAAAGTATAGGTGCCAAAATTAGTTGGAAAACTTTGTGGACCTCGTATGTATAGGGTTGTATTGTCTTTAACAAGTAAAACATCATTACCTCCGGTTGCCTGCAAAATTGCAGTATCATTTATAACAAGGTAACCTGTGTTTATTGTAAAATCATTATCAACAACCATTGTATCGCCTGCCATAATGTACGGATAGCCATCAACAATAATTTCGGCTGTACCCATGCTAAACTTGTTATCTCCGGCAGGGGTGTCATCTCTGAAAGTACCACCATTTAAATAAACAGTACCAGTAAAGTTCCACGAGCCCCTTAAATCAAAACCGTTTTTAAAAGTTATAGTACCTGCTGCTGCAACATCGGCATTGGCATCAATATAACAGTAATCATCCATTATCATATTACCCACAATGGTTTTTAAATCGCTGTCGTCAGCAGTATTTTGAAAATTAATCCTGTCAAACTCACAATCGTCAGTTACAGTAATTGTTTGAGCATCAGTTCCGTAAAAATACAAGTATCCGTCGGATGCCTCGTATTCACTACCCGCATTAACTGTAAAATTTCCATTAACCGTATGGTTTGACGATGTAGTAACTTTTGTGCTACCCTCAATTACAAAATTTCCGTTTACGGTTATATTGCCACCTAAAGATGCAATACCGCCATTTTTAAAAGTTATATTATTAAAAGTTGCAGCAGTTGTTATTGACTGCACAAGTGTGGCATCCATTTCAATAGTACCTGTACTTGTCAATGCGCCACTGCCATTCTCTGTCCAGTTGCCTGATACTGTATGGGTTAAAGCCCCTGCAGCAAAAGTTGCACCTGTTTCAATAGTTAAAGTTCCATCAATATTAAGGGCTACGGCTGCTGTAATAGTACCTGTTTTAATTGTAAGGTTATTAAACTTTGGGGTATTACCTGTTATGCTAAAAGTACCGTCAAGTATTGTGTTTACAACCTGACTTGAGCTGTTGCGCAAATTTATTGTACCATTATTGGCTAAAGTACCCTCAATTTGCATATTATGCGTTGCGCCAAAAGCAGCAACATTAACTGTTGCACCATTGGCAACGGTAAAAGTGCCCTGTACAATTAGCCATTGTGCTGTTGCATCGTTACCAAAAGTCAAGGTACCTGATGTTCCGCCACCAACTGTAATACCTAAACAGTTTATTGAATCGTTAATTGTTATGGTATGTCCATCTTGTATTGTAAATGTATTTGTGGCATCCTTAAAAAAGGTTGTACCCGAAGCGTCACTTCCACTTCCGTTTGATGCTGTATTCCAATTTGAAGCTACAGTAAAATTAGCACTCATTTTTGAATAATAATCGGCAGCAAATAATGAGTTTACTGAGAAAAATAAAACAGACAATATTGCTGTCTTTAAAATTTGTGCTTTAACTTGTTTAAAAATCATAACAAAATATTTTAATTTCATTGGGTTTTTTCTTATTCAATAATACTAAAATGTAATATTAAAGTTTCTGCATTTACTTTTTATTTGACAAACTGCTATATAACTGGATAAATAACACTTTTTTATTGACTAAAAAAAACGATAAATGTACAAAAAAATAAACTGTAAGTGTTTAAAAAAACATAATTATACTTTTTAACCTTCTAAGTGTATGCAATAGTTTTTAAAATTTTATAAACTACTAATAAACAGCATATTGCGCTTTTTGCAAATAATTGTATATATTGCTGATAATCAGACCTAACATATTTTTAAAACATGTTAGGTCTCAAAATTTAACGAACTATTGGTAAAAAAACTATTGAAATTGGATTTTGTTTGTGTATTTTTATGCCTTTGTTTAACTAAATATTTTTAATTATGAGAAATGCTATTATAACTGTTATAATAATACTTGCAGCAACCAATATATACTCGCAGCAAAACAATTTAATTGATAACAATTGTACCAATATCGGATTAAATATTACTTCAGATTCTGAAGTAATAAATTCAGAAAATCTGCTTAACAAATACCTTGATATGCCCATTTATAAAATATATTTAAAAACCGATGGGAATGAAGTTGTAGAATTTGGCCCATCAAAAGCCGATTTGACAAAAATATTTGGTAACAAAAATGGCGATAAAGGATATTACTGCTTAAACAATTTAGCAGGTCTTAATTTTGCAGCTATTCAAGCCCTAAACGAAAAAACCAACAACCTGCAAAATACTATGATGAATTTGGAAGCCATGCAAGCATCAGTAGCTAATGCAACTGCCGACTTTATTGAATTGCAGAACCAAATGATTGAATTAACAGGTACTATTGACGAACTAAAACAAAAAAACAGTGAATTAGAAAACACAATAAATGATTTAAGGGTTGAGATGAAAACAAAAGAATAATGAAACACCCTCCGTATGAAAAACGAAGCAGGCTATTATAGACAATCTTAATTAGTGTAATTAGTGTGCAAATGATAAATAGATAAAGCTTAATTTTCTTAATGTCTAAATGGTTTTTAAAATTATAAACAGATGAAAGTTAAAGGTTAAAAAGATTAAGGGTAAGAGATTTTTTAGATATTAGAAAATAGCATATATATGGCAAAAAAAGAAAAGCAGGACTGGAAAGATAGACTTAATGTTGTTTACTCAACTAATAAAGACTTTAACTACGAACATAATACAGAAGAGGAAAACGATACCTTGCAACCTAATGAACAAAATCTAAAGATAAGCATTGACCGTAAAAAACGTAAAGGTAAATCAGTTACGCTAATTGAAGGATTTATTGGAACTAATGACGATTTAAAAAACCTTGCTAAAATACTTAAAACTAAATGTGGGGTGGGAGGTTCTGCAAAAGATGGCGAAATAATAATACAGGGTGAATTTAAACAAAAAGTTGTCGATATTTTAACTAACATGGATTACAGACACTAAACTAATTGGAGGTAGGTAGAAGGAAGAAATGAGAGAATGAGAATGAGAGAAGGAAAGAATGAAAAAAAACAAAATAGGATAGCTGTAGCACATGAATAAAGAATTAATAATTGCAATAACCACACATCGCAAATTCGGCTCTATAATAATTGGTTACATAATAACTCCGGCTACCGGAGATGCATTTTATTCAACAATTGAAAGGGCTAACAACGTAAATGTAAAAGAGATTGATAACTTATCAGATGCGGCCATAAACATTGTTAAAAGCATTTCGGAATACACCGACAGCTACATTGCAAACCTATTTACAAAAAAAAGAGAGGATGCACGCGAGTTTATCAAAAAAGTTGATACCGATTTTATAAGCTTGCGCATAAAACCCCATATTGAAAAAAGGCTGCATAAAATAATTGGGTTATTGCCCGAATCAAATACACGTGTTTTTTATAAAGATATTAAATATACCGGTATTTATTTAGCAGATAAACTATCAATTGCAGGGGCAAATGCCAAGGCTTTATTTAATTTTAAACGAACTGATAACGGAATTGAGTATTTTTTGAATATAAGCCACATGGGTAAGGTAGTTTCATTAAAAAACAAAAAACACCTTGTGCTTACGCAAAATCCCTGTTCATTAATGTTAGATGGAAATTTATACAGCTTTAAAAATATTGACAGTAAAAAGTTAGAGCCATTTTTCAAAAAAGATTTTATAAGCATACCAAGACAAACCGAAAAAGCTTATTTCGAAAAATTTATACTCAATACAATTAAGCAATATAAAGTTAATGCTAATGGTTTTGAAATAATTGAAACAAAGCATGAACCCAAAGCTTTTTTGTATCTGCAAAACGATATTAAAGGGCAACCGGTTTTATTACTGAAGTTTAAATATGGCGAACAGATTATTTTGCCCAATAACCATCTTAAAAAGTTTGTAACCCTAAATAATGAAAACAACAACTATATATTTACAAAAACAGACCGCAATTTTAAATACGAGGAAAAGATTACCGGCAAACTCATAAACAACCAATTAACAACAAACGATTCAATACATTTTTACCCAACCGGTATAACTAAAATAAATGATTCTGATAAACAATTTTATACAATTAACTGGCTTAACAAAAATATTGAAAAACTAACTGGGCTCGGCATTGAAATAAAACAGATTTTTTTTCAAAAAAAGTATCAGCTTAACTCAATTACCGCTGATTTAAGCATAAAAAAATCAAACGATTGGTTCGATGTTAAAGGCACAGTTAAACTCGGCGAGTTTACTATTGAGTTTTTAAAATTGCGCAAACATATTTTAGCCGATAAGCGAGAATATGAGCTGCCCGATGGCAGTATAGCAATTTTACCTATTGAATGGTTTGCCAAATACAAAAAACTTTTTGCTTTAGGCGAAAATATTGATAACAGCATTAGGTTAAAGAATTTCCATTTTGGCTTAATTGACGAAAAAACAGAAGGAATTGACACAAGCAGTTTTAAACAGATAAAAGAGCTTTTTGAGGGAAAATTTAAAGAGGTTCTACCTCTACCCGAAAAGCTAAATGCAAAACTGCGGCCTTACCAATTAACAGGCTTTAACTGGATGGCGCAACTTAGCGAAAATGGCTTTGGCGGCTGTCTTGCCGACGATATGGGCTTAGGTAAAACGCTACAGGCATTAACACTTTTATTAAGTGCAAGCTACACCAAAGTTGATGAGCCCATTAAACCACAAGAAAACGAACTCCAACAAATTGACCTTTTTAACCAACCAAAAAGCTTTACCTACAAAGGTAAAATGGCACCAACCAGCCTTATAGTTATGCCAACATCGCTAATTTATAACTGGGAGGACGAAATCAAAAAGTTTACCCCAAAACTTAAAACAACAAGATATACCGGCATAAACCGCACAAAAGATATTTGGGACTTTAAAAACTTTGATGTTGTATTGACCACTTATGGCGTAATTCGTAACGATTATGAAATATTAAAAGAATTCCCGTTCCACTACCTTATTTTAGACGAAAGTCAGGCAATAAAAAACTCATCGTCAAAAGCATACAAAGCAGTAATAAAACTTAAAGCCGAACACCGCATGGTAATTACCGGAACACCAATTGAAAACAGCTTAACCGATTTATGGAGCCAAATGAATTTTATTAACCCCGGACTGTTTGGCAGCTTTACTTTTTTTAAAAACGAGTTTGTTACGCCCATCGAAAAAAACAGTAATAATGAACCCGGAGAAAGGCTGCAATCGCTAATTCATCCTTTTATATTGCGTCGCACTAAAAATGAAGTGGCTAAAGACCTTCCGACAAAAACCGAGCAAATACGCTATTGCAGCATGAGAGAGCCACAAAAAAAGATTTATGAAAAGGAAAAATCGGCTGTGCGTAATGCAATTTTAAAAGCCATGGAGGGTAAAGGCAAAGAAAAAACAGGATTTATGATATTGCAAGCCCTTACTAAGTTAAGGCAATTAGCAAACCACCCTACTCTAATTGGTTTTAACGAGGAATCGGGCAAGTTTGACGAGGTTACACGTGTGCTCGGAAATATTATTGCCGAAAAACACAAAGTGCTGATATTTAGCTCGTTTACAAAACACCTTGCACTATATGAAAAATACCTTACTGAAAATAAATTGAGCTATTCATTACTTACCGGAAAAACCACAAACCGCCAAAAAGTTATCGACGAATTTCAGAACAATCCCCAAAATCATGTTTTTCTTATATCGTTAAAAGCCGGAGGTGTTGGGCTAAACCTTACTGCGGCCGATTACGTTTTTATACTTGACCCATGGTGGAATCCCGCTACCGAAAATCAGGCAATAAACCGTGCCCACCGCATAGGGCAAAATAAAAAAGTATTTGTTTACAGGTTTATAACATCTGATAGTATTGAAGAGAAAATAGTGCGTTTGCAAGAAAAAAAATCGGAACTGGCAGATATGTTTATAAACTCAAACAACCCATTTAAAGCCCTTTCTGCCGATAAAATAAAGGAGCTTTTTGAGTAAAAATGCATATTATACTCATACTGGTATTTACATAGGGATTGTTGAGAAAGTTCTATTTTATTTTGTCTTTTCCTTTTGCCCTTTTATGGAGTTAATAAGGTTTGATAGCATAGCCCCCGCACCAAACGATCCAAATAGTAGCGCTATAAATTTTGCATCTAAACCCTCACTAAAAAACGGTGCGGCTATAATAATTATTAAAACTTTTTTTTTTACCATTTAGAAGTTAAGGTAAGCTAAGGTTTTCTCAATGTTCCTTAATGCCTTAATGGTCAGTTATTCTATAATAATTAAAACTATTTTTTTACCATTTAGAAGTTAAGGTTAGTTAATGTTTTCTCAATGTTCCTTAATGCCTTAATGGTCAGTTATTCTATCATAATTATTAAAACTATTTTTTTTTACCATTTAGAAGTTAAGGTAAGTTAAGGTTTTCTCAATGTTCCTTAATGCCTTATAATGGTCAGTTATTCTATAATAATTAAAACTATTTTTTTACCATTTAGAAGTTAAGGTTAGTTAATGTTTTCTCAATGTTCCTTAA
>CBDUWQ010000038.1:0-22979 GCA_965370965.1 uncultured Bacteroidales bacterium | reverse complement strand
ATTAATGCACACTACAAAACTTCATGTCGATTCCATTTTAGATATTTAGGTATTACTTTTTATACAATAATAAGGTTTTTAATAAAAATAGTGTAACTTTATTTTTTGTTGTATAAATATTATTTATCCCTAAAAAGTTATCAAAATGAAAAAAAATATTATTGTACTTGCAATTTTAATTGGTTTTGTAAGCTTTATTCAACCTGTTCAGGCTCAAAAGGTAGCAGATAAAAGCTCAAAGAAACCAAGCTGGGTAAATGCATTAGTAAAAGAGTATATTATTGTGGTTGCATCGAGCCCTACACTTGATGATGCTCAACAAAAAGCTCTTGCAAAAGTTAAAGAGCAGATTATTAGCTCGGTTGCTGAAAATATTCAAACAAGTAGTGAGTATTTTCGCAGCGAGAATGTAAAAAATAACAATACCGATTTTAGTGAAAGTTTTCAGACTGCTACAAAAACCAGGGCTGCCGATATTCCATTTGTTAAAGGAATATCATTAAGTAAAGTTGATGCTTTTTATTGGGAGAAGGTTGTGGTTGATAAAAAAACTAAAAAATATAAATACTATTATCATATAAAATATCCCTTTTCGCGCACCCAGTTATTGGTGTTAATTCGCGAATTTGAAAAAGCAGACAAAGCTTTAACTGCACAATTGGAGGGCTTGCTAAATAAAATTGACGCAATGAATAGCCTTGAGGAGATGGGGCAAACTGTAAAAGAATTAGAAGCCCTTGCCGCTGGTTTTATTGATGTTGACCCAAGAAGAGATAAGGCCAATGTTGGAATTGCCAAACTTAAGGAGATGCTTAGGAGTTTTAGCATTGAAACAGTAAATAATACTTTGGGCGAAATTAGGTTAACTCTTAAAGTGGGTGAAAAAACTGTAACTACTGCCCGTAAACCAAAGGTAAAATCAAATTGTGCAAAAATTACAGATGTAAGAAGTAAAAAGCCCGAATGGATTATAAAATATACATATGACGAATGTTATGATGACCCTGATAATGTTATTAAGGTTGAGTTTAAGAGTTCGTATGGAAGTGCTAAAAATGAGTACTCATTTAATATAAATGCTGATAAAATTGACATATTTGTAAATAACGATATTAATATCTCAGGCGGAAATGCCTCAGATTCAGTAGTAACTGATGCAAAATGCCATATTAGTATTACATCAAAATATGCTAGTGCTTTTGAGGTTAAGAAAGTTATATTGAAGTTTGGAAAAGAACCTCCAATTATTATAGATAACATAAATCAAACTTATGAGGGTGAAGGAAAGCATGACATTGACTTTATTATTAATAAGGAGTTAGCAAAAAGTACATATTCTGCAACAAAATATCCTATGATTAAAGGGACTCTTGAGTATAAATCGGTTAAATCGGGAGAGCAGAGTATTTATAAAATGTATAATCAGAAAATTACAACCGCTTGGTAATTTGTTGTAAGTATTTTGTTGAAAAAAGTCGAATTGTGTAAGCAGTTCGACTTTTTTTGTAATTTTGATGCCTTAAAATTTCAAACAGATGAAGTACATGATATATTTTGTGATAACAGTATTAATTGGTTGTAATTCAAATACAACCACAACCCATGCTGTAAAAAACAAGCCTAAAAACAAAAAAAAGCATATTGTTGATATTAAATTGACATCTGATAAGGATAAAACTATTACTATAGGAGATGAGATGGTTTTTACTTATGTGATTAAAAAAATGCCATCTCCCGATTCAATAAAACTAAGCGTTGATTTTGTACACTATAAAATGTTTGTTGCCGATGAAAAAATAAATTGGAAAACGAAAAAATATTCAACCGGTAATAAGCAACTGCTATTTACTTTTTATTGGGGCGACACATTATCCGTAAGCCGCGGTAAGTATTTTGAACTGTTATCGGATATTGAGCCTGATTTTTACACATTTAAAATCATTAATAAATGGAAGCATAATAATAAATCATATACGCAAGGACTTGAGTTTTTTGATGGTTTTTTATATGAAGGTACGGGTAATTATGGAGAATCAATGTTATATAAAATTGATATTGATAAAAATGAGATAGTGCAGAGTTTAAATCTGCCAAAAGAGGTATTTGGAGAAGGTATTACCATTATTAATGGGAAAATATATCAGCTTACATGGCGCTCAAATACAGGATATGCTTACGATAAAAATACATTAAACAAGCTGTATGAGTTTAACTACCCAACTGAAGGATGGGGGCTTACCAACAATGGCAAAGAGCTTATTATGAGCGATGGCAGTGAGAATATCTATTTTCTTGATACAGAATTTATTCAGGAAACCCACAAACTTCAGGTATATGATAATAATGGCCCAAAAAAAAACCTAAACGAATTGGAATATATTGACGGGTTGATATATGCAAATGTTTATGGTACAGAAGAGATAGTTGTGTTTGAATCAGAAACCGGCAAAGTGGTTAAACGAATTGATTTAACAGGTATTTTAAACAAAAATGATATAAAAGCGCCTATTGATGTGCTTAATGGAATTGCTTGGGATAGTATTAAAAAACGCTTAATTGTTACAGGCAAATGGTGGCCGTACTTTTATGAGATTGAACTTGTGAAAAAGTAAAATATTCAAACTTTGTAATCCGATATTTATGATATCTTATCGTCAAGTGATTTAAAGCCTTCTCCTAAAATCTCTTTTGCATCAATAACCGTTAAAAAAGCCTTGGGGTCAATTTTTTGGATATAGTCTTCAAGCATCGACAGTTCGCGCCTGTTTACAATAGTATAAATAATCTTTTTTGGTTCATTGTTAAACATTCCCTCCCCTGTAATAAATGTACCACCGCGGTTTAAATCGTTAATAACTACATTCCTAATCTCGTCATGTTTGTCAGATATTATTAAAAGCATTTTTTCATAGCTAACACCTTCAATTACCATATCAATAACTTTACCTGCAATATAAATTGTTAGCCATGAATATAGCGGTATTTTCCAATCTTTAAAAACAATTAAAGCCAATAAAACAATTGTAGAATCAACATAAATAAGCAGTTGCCCCAGTGGCCAACGGGTAAACCTTGCTATTATCATGGCAATAATATCAGAACCGCCCGATGTAGCTTTTGATTTGAATATTAAACCCAGCCCCGTACCAATTAAAACTCCTCCAAATATACATGCCAATAGCAGGTCGTCTTTAAGTCCAAGCGGGTCGTTTTCGCCAATAAACATGGTTAGCACGTCCATAAATATCGATGTAAGAAAAAAACCGATTATAGTTTTTACCCCAAACCGAGGACCCAGTACTTTAATTCCAATAATTGTGAGGGGTATGTTTAGTAATAATCCAAATAACCCTATTGGGATACCTTCGGGCCAATATTCAATAAGTCCTTTTGTTAACTGATGCACTACTATACCAATGCCGTAAACACCCCCGGGTACAATATTGTAAGGATTAATAAAAAGAACAAAACCGGCAGCCATAATAAATGCCCCAAGAATTATTAAGCTCCATGAAATAAACCACTTTTTACTAAACGGTTTCTCCTTTTGTAAGAATGACATTGTTGTATTGTTTTAATTTATAGGATAAAGATATATCTATTATCGCATAAAGTAAAAATAGCAAGAGTTTTATTTGCTTTTATTAAAACATCTGTTTTTTTTCTCAAATGTTAAGTTTATATGTATTGAATTAATAAAGGCTTTGTATATTTGCCGCCCTAATGTAATACAGCATATAAATGATAACCTTAAAGCCCAAAAGCTTAAACCTGTCAGTAACCGAAAAAAAGACTTTTAGATTGCATACACTTCATATGCTACTTGAGGGCTTTATTGATGGGGCTTTGCTGTTAAATGAGTTTATACTAATAAAAAGTTTGCTGGCAAGTAACTATCAAATTAGTTTTCTTTTTCAATTTGGGGTTATTATCCTCCTTTTTTCAGTTGTATTTAATGAGTTTATAAAAAGGGCAAAAAGTAAAAAAAAGCTTTTAATATGGGTGGCAATAATTACCAGACTTCCTTTGATTGGACTTGCATTTTTTCCGTCAAATCCCGATCAGATAATGGCAAATCCTGTATATCCGCTTGTTTTTTTAACGGTATTTTTGTTTTATTACCTGTATAAGCCTGCAATATTGCCTACCATTAACTTGTTTTTACGAAATAGTTATAAGCCACAAAATTTTGGGAAGTTATATAGCTACTCAACATCGGTTAAAAAATTTGTTGTACTTTTTGTTACGTTTGGTTTTGGGCTGTTGCTCGATTTTGATAACTATGCATTTACTTATATCTATCCTATTCTTTCAATAATTGGTATTGTTTCAATTTATTTGCTAACACTAATTGATTACAGCCCGCCGCAAAAGCATGTTTTTTCAAAATCGGTATGGACTTCAATAAAGGAGGTTTATAAAAAAATGGTTGATATTGTAATAAGAAACAAACCTTATCGCGATTTTGAAATTGGCTTTGTATTTTATGGTTTTGCATGGATGGCTACTGCGGCTGTAATTACAATTTTTATGGATAAAGTACTTAATCTGAATTATTTTTCAATATCGTTTTATAAAACATCATATAATTTAATAGCTATTGTTTTGCTTCCGTATTTTGGAAAATTGATTGGCAAGATTGACCCACGCAAATTCGGTATTTATACATTTGCTGCATTAATGTTCCATCTGGTTTTTCTTGTATTGTCAAGCTATTACCCTTACAGTATTGAATTTTTGGGCATTAAGTTTTATTTAATGCTGGTTATATCGTTTATTTTTTATGGAGTATTTACAGCAACAATGGCATTGTTATGGGGTATAGGTTCAAGCTATTTTTGTAAAAATGAAGATGCAGGCGATTATCAAAGCGTGCATTTGTCGGTTGTAGGTTTTAGGGGGTTAATTGCCCCAATATTAGGTATTTTTATTTTTGAGCTAATTGGGTTTGTTGGCACTTTTGTTATAGGTATATTGTTGTTGTTGTTTGCTATTGGTATGATGCTGTTTTCACAAAAAAGGCATAACATGTAAAGTGTTTAATAAGAGAGCTTATGTTGAAGATGAAAAAACACTAACAAGCTGTTAGCTTATGATTTGTGAATATGTAGGTATTATAAAAAAAATGGTATCTATGTTAAGCTTTTTTATTTAATAGTTATACGATGAAAGCGTGTGGTAGCGGAGTATCGGTAGGCTGACGATTGATGACGAACATCGCTTTTTCTGTCCGTTCCGGTTTAGGAGTGAAGTTGCTGTAAAGGAATAAATCTACAGCATTAACTCCTTGTCATCTTGATGATTATTACAAAAACGAACTAATTCTATTTGCTTTTAGTTTCATTTACTCATCAGTAATTTTTTTCAATGGTATAAATGAATGTCTTTGTTATTTTAACAATCACTAAGGGATTTGTGCGGTAGCGGGACTTATATCAATTATAAAGTATAACACTCGATATAAACTATTTCTATTTTCCTTTTTCTTCGTTTAAAATTATTTCAATAAACATAGCAGCACTTTAAACCAAACACCACAAAAGAACAGTATAATTACATTATATTAACCTAATATGTAAATAAAATAGCCATAATATCCACAAATACAGATAGATATGAGCATACGCTATATATTAACCTAATATACACTTATATACAATGCTTTGTCTTACATTATATTAATGCATATTTGTAATATATACACCTACAAAGCCAATGTAATAAGGTGGGTTGACGGTAACATCGTACTGATTAATATTGATTTAGGGTTTATATTACTCGCAAGGAAAAGATAAGGCTTGTATGTATTAATGCACCAAAGCTTAACAGTAAAATACCTTTTCAGGTATGTAAAGCAAAACATGCATGGGTGGTAATAAAAAAAAAATGCACGGTTGGTTCTATCATATTTGTTACTACCTCAAAAAATAAAAAGGACATGTACGCACACTACATTACTGAGCTAGTTTTTAATAATGTGAATATTTCTGATTATTTGATTGAAAAGGGTTTGTAAAAAAATAATTTAATGAAAACTTCCAGCCACACCATGCATTTCATCTACGTTCTCTTTACTATTAAACCCGAACCTATACTGTAATAAAATCAGCAAGTTCGCCATCGGCTATATCAACTGTTTGCCACTTGTTGCCAACCTCAAAAACACATATGGTGCAAGGTTTAAAGGTAAATAGCTCGTCAGAATCAAGTCTGCTTGCCATTGTTGATATTGTTGGGTTATGGCCAACTAAAAATACGGTTTCGTAGCAATCATCAATTTTGTTTATTAAGTTAAAAAAATCGTTTGTTGTAAAATCTTCGTACAAAAACGATACTTGTTGAACAGGGCAGTTTTTATTTAAAACTTCTGCAAAAGCTAAGGCAGTTTCATAGGAACGTTTTGCGTTGCTGGTAATTATTAAATCGGGTATGGTGTTTTTGGTTAACAGTAAATTTGCCTGTTGCTTAGCTCTTTGTTTTCCTTTGGCCGATAGTTTCCTATTAAAATCAGAGGTGTCAAACGAGCCTGATTCTGCATTAGAGTGTCTTATTAATACTATTTTTTTCACTTCTTCTTTTTTCACTTCTTAATAAAAAATGTTTTTGTACTTTATTAATTGTAAATTAGTTATTAATTAATACTATAACAGTTATTGGTGCAAATAGTTTTTTTTCAGGTAACTAATATAAAAAAGATATTACTAATACAAAAATGTTTTTATCATATTAGTGTTGCATTTTAGAAATTATATCGTCATTAAATCAGTAAAACATTAAAAGTGAAAAACATATATAACAATATCCATCAAGAGTTAATAGACGAATGTCGCAATGGTAATACCAAAGCTCAATTTGAGATATATAAGCTGTATTATAAAGCAATGTATAACACAAGTTTGCGGTTAATTAACGATAGCATGGAGGCTGAGGACATAATGCAGGATTCATTTTTAAAGGCTTTTAAAAACTTAAATACTTATAAAGAGGAAGTAAGTTTTGGGGCTTGGCTTAAAAAAATTGTGGTAAACAGTTCGTTAGATGTTTTAAAAAAAAGAAAACTTGATTTAAATCCTTTAGATGAGCGCACAACAGCTATTATTGACGAAGATAGCAGCGAAATATTTGAAGAGCAGGCACAAAAAGTTGCAGAAATTAAACTTGCCATTTTACAACTGCCTGAGAATTACAGAATATTAGTAAACCTGTATTTAATTGAAGGGTATGATCATGAAGAGATTAGCCAAATATTGGGAATGACAAATGCAGCGGTACGGACAGGGTACTCAAGGGCACGCAAAAAGTTGCAAGAGGTTTTAAACGGCAAAAAACATAGCATATGGACGAATTAAAAAATATTATAGACAAAAACAGGCAGTTATTTGATTCTGCCGAGCCATTAGATGGGCATTTTGAGAAGTTCGAGAAAATGCTGATGGCAAAGCAACAAACAAAAAGCCGTAGCATAGTGTGGCCAACGCTATTAAAGGTAGCATCAATTGCAATTTTGGTTGTTCTGTCGGGTTTGTATGTAACCGAACATTTTTTTCTGTCTAATATTCAGGCAGTTCAGCAAAATAGAGAGTTTAATGAAGCGCAACAGTATTATATCCAACAGGTTGACTTGCGTGTTGGTGAAATTGAGCAGATGGAGAGTATGTTAACACCTGAGCAAAAAGAGATATTGTTAGATGAAATGACACAAATGGATGCTATGTATAAAAAACTACAAAACGATTATAAAGCTATGCCCAACGACCCTCGTATAATTCAGGCAATGCTTCAACACTATCAAATGAAAATGGATATCCTAAATAGAATAATTATTAATCTACAAAATGTTAAACAATTTAACTCCCAAAATCATGAAAACATTGAATTATAAATTGCTAACGCTTTTATTTATTGCCTTTGCAAGTATTTTAAATGCACAGGATAAATATGAGAAAAAATTTCACGAAGAGTATGATGTTACTAAGGAAACAACCTTTGAAATATCAAATAAATTTGGTAACATTAAAATTGAAAACACAACTGCTAATACTATTACTATTGATGCAGAAATTATAGTTAAGTCACGCTCAGCAAGTAAGGGCGAAAAAATATTGGATAAAATATCTGTCAATATTTCAAAAACAGGCAATACTGTTATCGCTAAAACTATTATTGATAATATATCATCAAATAATGCAAGTTTTGAAATTAATTATACTATTATTATGCCTGCATATATTAATATACACCTTATAAATAAATACGGTAACGTAACTATAAATGAGTTACACGGTAAAAGTGTTTTGGCGGTAAAATATGGTTCATTAAATGTGAATAAAATTTTAGATGGTAATAAAAAACCGCTTAGCTCTGTTGAATTAGGATATTGTGAAAGCTCGCAAATAAACGAATTTAACTGGGGCAAAGTCATTATAAAATATTCAAAACTTGAAATTGGTAAAGGCAAAGCTTTGGTCATATCAAGTAAATACTCAAAATTAAGGTTGGGTACATTTTCGTCGGTGGTTGCCGAGGCAGGTTACGATAATTATGATATTGCAAATATTGCCAACTTGGTAATGACAGCTAAATATTCGGATATTGAGATTGAACAACTTACAAAAAAGCTTAAAGTTGACAATAAGTATGGAAACATAAGTGTGAATAAAATTCCGGATGGATTTGATGAGATTGATATTGTTAGTAAATATGCAAAAATTAATTTGGGACTGGCATCAGATGCTAATTATAAGTTGAATGCAAAAACAAGTTATGCTGATATTAAATACAATAATTTGAAAATAAAGCAGCGTATTAAAGAAGATTTCGGAATGGAATTAATAGGATATTCTGGCAGCGAATTAACTAAAGCAACTGTAAAAATTGTTAGTGAATACGGCAATGTTGATTTAAGAGAATAGTAACCATAAAATTTAATAAACTGTTGAATTATAAAAGCTGCCATTTTTGGCAGCTTTTTTTGTATGTCGGGCAAGCACTTATTACAAAAACATTATTATATTTAGCCTAAATAATAAAATTTATGAATTTGCGATAATTCATGCAACGCTCATGTATTAAAATATTTATAACTGTTCAGTATGTGTAATTTATTGTAAATCAATAGCTCCGTTCTTTAGGGCGGAGATGGAATTTGGAAAAGCAGGTTTGTTTTGGCGAAATTTTTGCAGTTTGGAACTAACTAATATGCAAAAATTGTAACAAAACGGACTGATATACAATACTGTATCTAATGTTGTAGTATTATTAAAAGAAACTGAAAAAATAAAAATATTTATATTATTAAATTAGCATTTATGGATGAAAAAGTGATACCCGAAAAAGCGAGAATATCAATGGATGATGAGAATATTTTAACTATTAAATTGTTGCCTCATGCTGATATTTGTGAGGCTGATGCAATAGAGATAAGCAAAGTTGCCGCTGAAATATCAAAAGACATAATACACTGCAATTTGGTTGATGTAAGTGAAATGACTTTTATGGATAAGAAAGCAAGGGCTGTATTTGCAAATAAAAAGAAAGCTACGGTAAATGCTGTTGCAATAATAAGTAATTCAAAAGTTCACCGTGCACTTGTTAATTTATATTTTACTTTTTCAAAACCCAAAATACCAACTAAAGCTTTTGATAATGAGAAAAGTGCCAGAGGCTGGTTGCTTGGTTTGCTTTAGATTTATAGTGAGTTATTTATTATTATTATACTATTTAATGATAACTTGCGCAACCTATTTTTAGGTAAATACATCAAAACATAGCAATCAATAAACAACTATTACTTGTGAAAAATTTATTAAAATTAATATGGGCTAATGCCTTTTTTATTATTCTAATTATTACATCTTGTTCACATTTAGAGATGCCTGTTTATGAAAATGAGCTTGATCCGTTAAGTTCTACATTTAGGCAACCTAAAGCAACATTGAACTATATTCAAGACAATATCACTCAAACTACAATAAACTTTTCTTGGACAAATTATAATGGTTTTAATACAATCAATAACTCATTTTCATATATGCTGAAAAACTACGATACTGCATATAGCGAATGGACTCAGGTTAACGAAAAAACTTATAAATATTTAGATGAAGGTAATTACACATTTTTTGTTAAAGAAAAAATTGGAGACACTGAACAAGAAATACCCGATTCGGCAAATTTTATTGTAAATGCCATACAACAAAACGGTATTATTTTAAAGCCATATAGCCTAAATGTTGTAAAAGACAGCTTAGTGTTTGTTGACTTATGGATTGAAGATGTTATTAACTTTAAGGGGTTAAAAGCCAAATTAATGCTTGCCCCAAATATTAGTATAATTAGTATTGAGAAAAATGAAGAAGCACTTTCGCAGGGAGCAACAGATATTATTTTATTACATGATTTAATTAATGAATTTAATGAAAGCCGAAAAGGTGTAATAAATATTTTGCTGCTTGGAACAATCAATCGTGGTTTTACAGGTAGTTCGCCTGTTTGCCGGATATATTTTAAAGCAAAAGCCGAAGGTAATATTTATTTTGAAGAGAATACAGCTGAAATCCGTGATTATATAAACAATCAAACATATAATGTTGAAACACGTGGTACTTATATTAATATTATTAATAGTAAATAAAAAGAGCTACACATAACAGATAGTATTATGCAATACACTAATTTATATTGTAAATGAAAACAACAAATCTTACTATGTATCAAAAAAAAGTAAATGTTTTTTCTGCAATAAAACTTCTTTGTTTTGGTTTCATAATATCAATTCTAACCTCTACTTATGCATTAGCAATTGACGATACTACATTTACATACATTAATACTTCAATAATTGGTATTGATAACAGTAGCTTGCAATGGGGCGATTATGATAATGATAATGATTTGGATTTATTATTAACCGGAAATAAAGATGGCACATCAACAGGTAACGTTTCAATTATATATCAAAATATTGGCAGCAATACATTTACCGATATTAATGCCGGTTTGCAAGGTGTTTCATCGGGCAGTTCGGCTTGGGGCGATTATGACAATGATGGCGACCTTGATATAATTATCACAGGTACCACAAATAATGGAGGAACAGGTACGGTATCAATTATTTACAATAATAATAATGGAGTTTTTACAGATATAAATGCCGGTATTCCAGGTGTTTATTTTAGTAGTGTTTGTTGGGGCGATTATGATAATGATAATGATTTGGATATACTACTGTCGGGAACAACAAATGGGTCATCAAATAATTGTATAACAAAAATATACCAAAACAATAATAACACTTTTACCGAAATTGATGCCGGATTAACCGGAACCTATTATGGCAGCGTTGAGTGGGGCGATTACGACAATGACAATGACTTAGATATACTTTTAACAGGTAATGGACAATATTCGAGCGACTTGATTACCAAAATTTACCGTAACGATTTAAACAATACTTTTACTGATATTAGTGCAGATTTAACAAATTTGCAGTACAGCACCGCAACTTGGGGCGATTACAATAATGATGGCTATCTTGATGTTCTTTTGTCGGGTAAAACATCTGCTTACTCTTCAGATTATGCTTCAAAAGTTTTTAAAAATAACTCGGGTAATAGTTTTACAGATATTAATGCAGGTTTAACTGATTTTTTTACATGCAAGGTGGCGTGGGGCGATTACGATAGTGATGGCGATTTAGACATACTATTAACAGGAAAAAAGGATGCATATAATTCAAGGACAATAACAAAAATATATAGAAACGATACCCCACAAGATGCTGGTTTTATTGATATTAATGTAGATATTGATAGTGTTGCAAGAAGTAGCTGTACATGGGGCGATTATAACAATGATGGAAAATTGGATATTATTATTTCAGGTTATGATGGTTTAGGTAGAATTACAAAAATTTACCAAAATAAATCGCAAAATAGCAACACACTACCTAATGCACCTGCTAATATAAATGCCCAATTTAATACAAACCGCATCGAGTTTTCATGGAATACATCAACCGATAATGAAACACCAAGTGCCGGTATATCATATAATATGTTTGTAAAAAAACAGGCAAACGATACATTTATAATTTCACCCATGGCCGATACCATTACAGGTTTTAGAAAACTATTTGTATCAGGCGGTTTAAAAGATACTACTGTAATTACCTATGGATTACCAAAGGGCTCATATTCATGTGGAGTACAGGCTGTTGACAATAGTTTTGTAGGTAGCGGGTTTTCAAAAACCACGTTTACAATTACAAACAATGCCCCCACAACACCCGAGCTTTTATTGCCCGAAAATAACAAACCTTTAACAGTTGACTCAGTATGCCTTAAGTGGCACTCAACCGATTATGATGGTGATGCAGTTTTTTATAATGTGTATATTGGTAATGTTAACAATTTGTCGGTTTATGCAGAGCGGATAACTGCCGACTCAATTTGGATAAAAAATTTGCAAGAGGGCACAATATATCAATGGCAAATTAAGGCTTATGATTCAAACAATGATACTGCCACAAGTATAATAAATGCTTTTAAGATTTTAAATTCCGAACAAGAACCCAACAACTCATATAGCACAGCTAACTGCACTCAAAATGCCACAGGCTTTTATGGTGTGGTAGGCAACTCAACCGATGAAGTTGATTATTTGTGTATCAATTATCCTAAACACGGGCTATTTAGTGTAACTGTTAAAAACAGAAACCCTTTGGAATTATCTAATGGAGGTTTAACCACGGTTATTATTTATAATAAAGATTATTCAGAAATTGGTTCAATATCATCAGGTTATCTTGAAGCAGGTGAAATATACACTACACAAAATATGCTGCTTAAAGCAAACCAAAATTACTATGTAAAAATACGCCCCTCAAATATTAATGATTATGTACCTTATTATGTTTCATTCAATGTTGATACAACTTTAATTTACGATTGCCTTGAACCTAATGCCTCATTTGAAACGGCTTACACGTTATATGCCGACTCGCTATATGCTTCGGTAGGGTTTTGCAACGATACAGAGGATTGGTATGCAATAAAATTTAACGATGTTGGTATATTTAAAATTAAAGTTACTAATCCTACATGGCTTAGCGATTTTGGTTCTGGACTGAGTTCTGTTAGTGTTTACAATTCGCAAATGCAAAGTGTGGCAAATATTTCTAATTATTCTATTGATGATGGCGAATCGGCAGAGAGTGAGTCAATTGGAGTTGCTGCAGGACAAACATATTTTGTTAATATAAAGCCCGGCAATAATATATCGGCAGCCGATTATATTATTGAAATAACAAGCAATGTGCAGGTAACCCATAATTATGAGCTGCCTACCGTACCAATTCCGGTAAATATAAATAATGAAGATGCCAGTATTTTACCCAGCGATACAGTACTGCAATGGTACAGTTCACATCCTCAAAATTTACCTATTACGTATAATTTTAATTATGGAAATACGTTGCCTCCATCAACTGTTGAAAAAGGATTGACATTAAGCGAGTTTAAAATTGAAAACATAAATTGGGATGATACTGTTTACTGGCAAGTAACAGCATTTGCACAATCATATGATAGTGTTGTTTCGCCCATTTACTCATTTTCATCAAGGTATTTGGTTAAAACCGATATTGAGCTTGCAGGTGTATATTCAAGCAATGTAAATTGGGGCGATTATGATAACGATGGCGACCTTGATGTGTTAGTAACAGGCATACAATACTCGGTTGGTTCAGTATCAAAACTATACAGAAACGATGGTAATGAAGTATTTACACTAATAAATGCAGGTTTGCAAAATGTAAGTTCGGGCAGTAGTGCTTGGGGCGATTACGATAATGATGGCGATTTGGATATTTTGCTCACAGGAACAACTAATGGATATGCAACAGGCGTTACAACAAAAATATACCAAAATGATGGTAGTGACACCTTTACTGATATTAGCACAACATTGCCTGCAATTTATTTAGGGAGTGTAGCATGGGTTGACTATAATAACGATGGCTACCTTGATATTTGTTTAAGCGGAACTACCGACGGTACTTACGTAAATAGTATTACAAAACTATATAAAAATAACAAAAACAGCACCTTTACTGAAATTGATGCAGAGTTGCCAAAACTTTATTTAAGCAGCATGGGCTGGGGTGACTATGATAATGACGGCGATGTTGACGTTTTATTAATTGGCAAAAACGGAACTTCTACAAGTAACCGTTATTCAGGTTTATTTAAAAACAACCTTGATGGTACATTTACAAAAATAGACAATAATATAATAAGTGCTTATAATGGTAGTGTTGAGTGGGGCGATTATGATAACGATGGCGACTTAGATGTTTTATTAACCGGAAGCTTAGGATATAGTAGCCGAATTACAAGAGTTTACCGCAACGATAATAACAATATATTCACATCTGTTAATCCAGAAGTGCCTTATTTAGTAAATAGTAGCAGTAGCTGGGGCGATTACGATAATGATGGCAATTTAGATATTTTACTTACCGGAAATAACGGAAACAGTAATATTTCAAAAGTTTATAAAAATACCCATAATGATACTTTTACAGATATTAATGCAGGTTTTTTAGGCGTATATGAGGGTGATGCTTGTTGGGGCGATTATGACAACGACAACGACCTTGACCTTATTATTACCGGTAAAAATGGAACCAAAGGTCTTACAAAAATTTATAAGAATAATATTTTTATTAAAAACACCCCACCTGTACCGCCAACCAATTTATATAGCGTACTGTCTAATAACGGATTTATTTTAGGATGGAATTCCGGAACCGATACTCAAACCGATTTATTAGGATTAAGCTATAACCTATTGGTTTATAATGAAAGCAACAACATGTTAACAGGTAGTATGGCAGATACTTTAACAGGATTGCGAAGGGTAGCTATGGCAGGTAAAATAAAAACAAACTCATTTATTTTTGATACAACAGGTATGCAGCCGGGTATTTACCATTGGAAAGTACAAGCAATTGATGCCTCATTATCTGGCGGAGCATGGTCAAATACTCAATCAATTGAAATATATTCAGGCGCAGTACCAGCAATCACTTTAATTTCACCGGCTGCCGATAGTAACGGAGTATTACCAAATAATACCGAATTACAGTGGTCAGGCTCGCACCCCAATGGAGAAACGCTTACCTATAATGTGTATTTTGGAACCAATAAAGATAATCCGAAATTAGTAAGTAATAATCAATCAGCCACAACCTTTGTATTGTCAAATTTAAATTATAATAGCATTTATTATTGGCGCGTTGAGGTTACCGACCAAGCTGGCAAAAAAGTAAGCAGCCCAATACAAAAATTTACAACAAAAATTAATGAAGCCCCTGTGCTTTCAATTGTTACCCCACAAAATGATAGTGTATTAAACTCATCAGCCATTAACCTTGTTTGGTCGTGCTACGATGCAGAAGATGAAACACTAACATATACAATTTTAATTATACCACAATATGACGATACCGTATTTGTTACCAACTATTCCGATACGGTATTAACAATTGATACATTAAGTTATAACAAAACCTATTTTTGGAAAATTATAGCTAATGATACCTATGGAAATATGACTGAAAGTGAAACTTACCACTTTAGAGTAGGTAATAATTATCCGCCAACAATAACACTAATAACACCGGCAAATGGAAGCTCATTTAGAACACCTGAATTTGATTTAATTTGGCAAGCATTTAATGATGAAGATGAAGCTCTGTTTTATGATATACTAATAACCTCAAATAGTGATGATACGGTTGAAATTTTAAACTATGCCGATACTTTTTTTCACATTAAAACCGATACTTTAGTTTTTGAAGCAACATATTACTGGAAAGTTAAAGTTACTGATGCTTACGGACAAGCAACAGATAGTTACCGATGGCAGTTTACAATTAAAAATGCACCGCCCGAAATTAACCTTGTTACACCGGCTAACGATTCAACTAATGCACCCTTATCCGTAAAACTTATTTGGGAAGCTTTTGATGCCGAGGGAGATGCATTAACATATAATTTATACTTTAGTACAAGTTCTAGTCCGCAAATTTATGCTACTAATTTAACCGACACTTTTTTTACAGTAGAACCTTTATTGCCGAGTAAAAAATATTATTGGAAAGTTGTGGCAAAAGATCAGCATGGCGATTCTACCATAAGTTATGTTAGGTATTTTAGCACATTTGAAAATAATAGCCCACAAGTATATTTAATTTCACCAATAAATAATAGTAATAATATACCCTTTAATACAACATTAAGATGGAATGCAACAGATAGTGATGGCGATGATTTAACTACAACAGTTTTTTATTTTCAACAATACACTACCGATACTGTGTTTTTTAATAATATTACAGGAGACACGCTTAGAATTTCAGACTTGAAACACGGAACAACCTATAAATGGAAGGTAATTGTTGTTGATGAATATGGAAATGTGAGTGAAAGCTCTTTGTGGAGCTTTCGTACTGCCCAAACAAATATTGGGTGGCTAAGGGTTAAAACTATTGGTTATAATAGTGAGGCTTTAAGCGATGTGAAAATAGAATTTAGAAGTGATGATTATGTTGGTTGGGAGCATACTGATTACACAGGAAAAACCGAATATGTAGAATTGCCTATTAATAGTTATAAACTATTTGCTTCAAAAGAAGGGTACTTCAGTGCAGTTAAGTACAATATTGAACCTGAGTTATTTGATAGTAGTGAAGTTATAATACAAATGTCAAAAATTGGCGATTTTAATAACGACAGTATAATAAACAGAATTGATTTAGACTCTTTGGTATCAAACTGGCATACCGATAACCCGGCTTTTGAAATGGGACCTGCAACAGGAACTCTGCCTAATCTTACCGTAAACCCCGATGGAGTTTTTGATTTTGAAGATGTAATGGTATTTTGTATAATATGGGACTATTATAACAACAACAATAAAAGCTTAAGTTTTAATCCTATTAATATACCCAAACCAAATACAACCAATAATATATCAATACGTGGGGAGTGTATTGTCGAAAAAGAAAATCCTGATATTATAAAATTAAAATTATTGCTTTATGGGTTAAGTGAAATGAAATCATCATGTGTGCAGATAAAATACAACGTTAATGAGCTTGAATTTATATCAACTAAAAAAAATATCAGCAATAAATATAACGACATTACATTTGTCCAACATAATAGCAACAATGGTTTAATAAAAATTAGCGCTGCACTATTAAATGTTAATATTGTAGATGTTGAACCAGATTTTGTTACAATTACATTTAAGCAAAAAGTGCCTAAAGTACAGTTGCCCGATGTTTATTACGAAATAAACAGCACAAGCAATGTTGTTAGCGCCGGCAAGGCCATTATTAATGAGCCAAAAGCTGAAATACTTGTATATCCTAACCCTGCTAATAATTTTGTGTATATACAAACCAACAATCAAAATATTCCAAACAATATTGTAGTTACCGATATTTTAGGTAAAATATTATTAGAGTATGTGCCAAACAGTAGTTTTAGTAAGATTGATATTTCACATATTGCAACCGACATATTGTTTATACACATTAAATCGGGTAACAGTATTGTTACTAAAAAAGTTATAAAAAATCACAATAATGGTAAATAAAACTATATCTCTATTGCTTTTTATTATTGCTTATGCTTTGGGCATTCAATTAAATGCCCAAAATATCGATTCTGTTAAAGCAGATAATTCATACATGTGGGGTCAGGGAAAAGCCAAATCGTTGCAACGTGCTGACAGGTATGCTTTGCGCGACCTTACTTCGCAAATAAGCACTAGGGTTGAGAGCGATTATAAATACATTATTACAGAGGAAGAGGGAATTACAAATGAGTTTTTAGAAGGTATTGTTAAAACCTATTCGTCGGCAACGCTTAATCACGCCCAACGTATTGTTCATGAAACCCCCGATGGTGTTGTTGTTTTAAGGTACATGAAAAAAAATGAGATTGGGAAAATATTTGAAAATAGAGGTAAAAAAATTATTGGTTATGTCTCAAGTGCAATCGAAGCTGAAAATGAATACAGAATGGGCGATGCATTGCGATATTTTTACTGGGCTCAATGCCTTTTGTTTAGCCATCCCGATAATCAGCAAATGGTTTATACATATAACGGAGTTGAACATTATTTATACTCGTGGCTACCTAATAGAATAAACCGTATTTTTACCCTAATACAAATAAATGTAACTGAATCTATTGAAAAGAATAACTCTAAAGAGTTGCTATTTGATGTTAATTATAAAAATAAACAAGCTTATAATTTAGATTATTCATACTGGAACGGTAGCGATTGGTCGAGCACAATTAGTGCCCCGAATGGAAATGGCATAATTCAACTTTTTGGTGATGCTGAATGTGCAATAGAAAAAATAAGATTGAAAATAGAATATCAATACCTCAATAAAAGCAGGTTAGACCCTGAACTGCATGATGTAGTTGAGGTTACCGAGTTGCCGTACTATAAAAAAGCTGTTAAGTATTTAAAAAATGAAAATAGTACTGCGGCCAATACTGTGGCAATTGAAAAACCTGAAAAACCAATTGATAACCCTGCAAATTTAATTCATGATAACAGCCAAAATTGTTTTAGCCAGCAAAAAGCTATTGACAATGTAAATGTGCTTTTACGGGCTATTGCCAATAAAAACCATGTATTGGCTCAACAACATTGTACACACGAGGGTTATGCAGTTTATAAGCAGTTAATGCAATATGGCAATGCCAAAAGATTAAAAAGCAGCATAAACTTAAAATATATTTGCATTGGCGATAAAGCTATTGTACGCTCGGTGCCATTTAAGTTTAGCTTTGCAAATAATAACCAACAATTTATTGAAAATATTTGCTTTACAGTAAATTCACAAGGCAAAATATCAAACATGAATTTTGCACTAAATGAGCTGTCAATAAACGGAATATTATCACACTCCAAATGGTCAAATAAAAGCAAATGGCATATTATTTATTTTATGGAGAACTATAAAACAGCCTATGCACTTGAACGAATTGATTATATTGAAAAAATATTTGCCGACAACGCACTTATAATTGTTGGCAAAAAACTTGAAAAGGCCGAGCAAATTTCTGATATGTATGTTAAGGCTTTATCAAATGATGATTATACGTATATGAAATTTAGTAAAAAAGAGTACATAGAGCGTTTAGATGCAATTTTTAATAGTAATGAATTTGTAAATATACAATTTGAAGAGTGTAATGTTAGAAAGCGTAGTCGTGATAGCGAGATCTATGGCATTCAGATAGCTCAAAATTATTATTCAACAAATTATGCCGATAAAGGCTACCTTTTTTTAATGATTGACTTAACAGATACGGTACAACCAAAAATTTATGTACGTAGTTGGCAACCCGAAAAAAATGAAGATGGTTCAATAATTGGTTTGGGCGCATTTTTCAATTAATATTTTTACCTATGCATAAAAAAGTATTTATATATATAGTATTTCTTATTATTTTTATTTTCTCCTCAAAGGTATTTAGTCAAGAGTTTATTGCTAAAAATTTTAAAGAATTACCTACCGATATTTCGGCACGCTCCAATCAGGTATTAGATGTTAATGATGAGCCTTGTGCTTTAGTAAAAATTTACACAGCATTAAACAATTTGAAAATTAGCGGAAACATGGGGGTTGAAAAAGTTGAAATTAAGGACGGTGTAGTTTGGGTGTACGTACCACGGGGTACTCGCCAGCTAAAAATATCAAAAGACGGTATGCCCATGCTGCCTTTTACATTGCCCAAAGGACTTGAAAAAAGTACCGTATATTCTTTTACACTTATTACTAATCAAAGTTTAGCAATATCAATTAATACACCGGGAGTTGATGCCAATGTTGAAATTAACGGGCTAACTTTTAAAACCAATAGGCCAATACCTGATTTAGAAGAGGGCGAATACTCAATTAAAATTACATGCTTGGGGTATTTGTCAATTTATGATACCATTACTATTGATATTGAAAATAATGATTATACATATAATTTAGATAGAACAAAAAAAGCTAAACTAACAATAAGCTCGTTGCCAAATGAGTGCGAAATATTTATAAATGATGAATATATTGGCAATACAGATTTTACGGGAATGTTTTTTGCAGATATTTTTAGAATTACCCTAAAAAAAAAGAATTACCTTATAATTGATACCGTAATAGAATTTAACCCAAAAATACAATCCGATTTTAATTTTGTATTAAATAAAAATATAGCTTATGCTGAGTTTGAAGTTACTCCGCCAGAGGCATTTGTTTATATTAACGGTGAGTTGGTAAGTGAAAAGAAAATTGAGTTAGAAGCAGGTGTGAATCATGAATTAATTATTAAAGACGAGCAATACCGAACATATATCGAAACATTTACTATAGAGAGGAATGCTACAACTAAAAAGGTTATTACACTTGCTAAACAAAGCGGGAAAGTATCGTTGGCTATTGAACCGGCCAATGCAAAAGTAATTTTAGTGCATGAAGACGGCAGCACATATAAATGGAAAGGAAATAAAACCCAAGAGCTGCCAATAGGCTCATATAAACTTAATATATCAAACAAAGGCTATAACACAAGAAAAACATCGCTTATTATTTCCGATAATAGAACAGTTAATTATGAACGCGATTTAGGAGTAAAGAGTGTTGTAAGAGCTAGAACCGGGTTTTATTCGGCACTTGTACCCGGTTTAGGGCAATTCCACTCTCAACGCAATATTGCAGGCGCAGCATTTATGACATCTACTTTAGGACTTGCAAGTGCGGCTATTTATTTTAATTCGCAAGCAAAAAAGTTGGGAGATACATATACCCAAGCTCAAGATGCGTATAAAAATGAAACAGATGCAATAAATATTGAAGCAAGCAGAGCACAAGTTGATAATGCATGGAGTGATTATGAAAAGGCTTATAAACAACGTGATCAGTTTGTAAATGCAGCCCTAACCGTATATTTAATTAATATTATTGATGCTATTATTTTTTCCAAATACCACTCACCCGATAAAAAACGAAATATTGATATTGGTTGCTTTTCAAACCCTTATGGCTCAGGTGTTACACTTACTTATAAATTTAGCCAGTAGCAACAGTTTGTTGTGTCAAAAGTCAATATATATTTATATGTTATTGATAATATCTCGGTAAATCTACATATACTCTGCAATATCCGATAGTACAATAATTCCCTTTAATTCTTCATTTGCATCGCCATTTTGGGTAATCAATAAAGTATCAAAATACCTTTCTTTAGGAGGTTTCTTATATGAATTCTTAAAAATATCGGCAGCATGAAAAACTGTTGTGTTAGCCGGTATTATCTCATAGTTTTGTTTAAACTCCTTGTGCTCTATAACTTCACTAACTAATGTCGATTGAGTTAATACATCTTTATTGGCAGCCAGCCAGTAGGCAATTGTACTTGCATTTAATATTTCAACAACAATGTTGTTGCTGTCAACTATCGGAATTTGACTTATAAGATGGTTGTGTATCAATTCAAGCGGATAAGAGATTTTATCGGTTAATTTGCAAGTATGAACCTTTTTAAAAAAAGCGCTAACGCATTTTGGGTTTACAATTTGGGTTTTTATTGCAACAAATTGCTCAACAATAAAATCGTGAGGTTCTGCAATTACCTTATAGTGGTTGCTCCTGTTGTGTACAATAGCATTCCTTAAATCGGTAAACTCAAATAAATCCTCTTTAAACCGTTTAATTATAGGGTTAAAACGGCTGCCCTCTTTTAGCATCTGTTTAAAACTTTTCCATTGGCCTTTAAAAAATTCATTTTTAAAATGCTTTTCAAGTTCGTTAAATGTTGACAGAAATATATCAGAGTTTAGTTTTTGTCTCATTTTATAGTATTCATTTTAATATAGAATTGGGTAGTTTGCACTATTAAAATATTGATAATTGAAATCAAAGTATTTAACAATAAACTATTATGTTGTTATTGTTTAAACGGTAGTGTAAAAAAGAAGGTTGAATGTTTTTCAAATTCGCTTTTAGCCCAAATATTCCCATTATGAAAATTAATGTATTCAATACAAATAGTTAAGCCCAATCCGGTACCTTTTTCGTTTTCGGTACCCGGCTCCGACTTAATAATTAAGTTGTTAAACAGTTCATTTAGTGTTAATGCACTCATTCCTTTACCTGTATTTTTTATTGAAAAATGATACTCATTATTTGTAATAATAGATTTTATTGTAATAGTTCCATTTTTTGGCGTGTATTTAAGGGCATTTGAAAGTAAGTTGCGAATTACAGTACTTATCATTTGCTTGTCGCAGTTAATGAGTATGTTGCTAGTATTTGAGAATATTACAGTAATGTTTTTAAGATAAATTGTTCCTTGCATAAGGTTAATAACTTCGGTAATAATTTTATTGATATTTACCAATTGTAAATTTACCGAAACTTTACCGGTTTGCAGGCGTGCCCAATCAAGCAATTGGCTTAATAAAAAATTCAAACTGTTTGATGCCCTGTAAATATGTTTGCTGTATTCTTTAATTGATTTATTATTTTGTGCTTCGGCTTTTGCTGAAATAAGTTCGGCAAACCCCATAATGCTATTTGAAGGTGTGCGTAAATCATGCCCAATTATTGAAAGTAGTTTATCTTTTGCATTATTTAAAGCTTTAAGCTCTTTTTCATGTTCTTTTAATAATTGGTTTTTATTTTCCAGATTATCAATGAGTTCAGTTTGAAAAAGATTGGATTTTTCTATAATTTGAACCAAAAAAATGACACCAATTAAATAGCCGCTCAAAAGAATCAATATAAGGGGGGCAGCTTTTTGAAGATAATTATCATGGCTATATGAAGCAATAAAAACAAAAAATATAATGTAACTAATTCCAAAAATTATTACATGTGTTTTATTCAAGGTAAATCC
>CBDUWQ010000037.1:0-23244 GCA_965370965.1 uncultured Bacteroidales bacterium | reverse complement strand
AACCTGAAAATGCAACTTATTTAGATACCTATGCATGGATATTGTTTAAATTACAAAGATATGAAGATGCACTGGAATATATGAAAAAAACGATAGAACATGACAATGATGTAAGTGATGTTATATTAGAACATTATGGAGATATTTTATATAAAAACGGCAATATTGATGATGCTTTAGAGCAATGGAAATTAGCTAAATTAAAAGGTAAAGGAAGTGGATTACTTGAGAAAAAAATATCGAATAAAAACTATTTTGAATAAATTATTTTTTGGGTTAATTGTTTTATCCATTTTTAGTTGTAAAACTTATTACAATACTGAAAAAATTTACTTTGAAAGCGATAAAGATATAATAAAATTTAGTTCAAATTTGAATATTAATATGCCCACTATTATTAAATTAAAAGGGTTTATTAATTATAATAATAAAAAATATAATATTAATGGTTCTATTAAAATTGAGAATGAAAATAACTACCAAATATTTTTAAACTCAAGAACTCTAGGAATTGAAATTTTAAGAATAGATTTTTATAAAGATTCTTTAACATTAATTGATAGAATTAATAAATCATATTATAATGGAATTACTTCTGATTATTTAAAAATAGATTCAAATATTGTTTTAAGTAATAATGATTTATTGTGCGCTTTTTTAGGACGATGTTTTAGTGGTATTAATTATAAAAATGATAGTAGCAATAATTTAAAATTTAATTATAGAAATAGTGTTTTACAAGGATATATATATTTAAATAATTTTGGTTATATAAATAAAACTATTATTTCTATAAATAATATACCTAAAATAGAAGTAAGTTATAATAATTATAGTAAAAAATATAGGTTACCAACAAACATTAGTGGTTATTTTTTACGTAGGAATGAAAATGTTCGTTTTATTTTTAATTATTTATCTGTTAGCAAATTAAAGGATAATTTAAAGAGGTTTAAAGTACCAAAAAGTTATAATATTATTTAATGAGAGCTTTTATTATTATATGTTTTCTTTGTTTTAGTGGTCAATTTATTTTTGGTCAAACTAAAATTGAATTAGAAAAAAAACGTAAAAACAGCCTAAAAGAAATAGAGTTTACAAATACATTAATAAATATTACTGCAAAGAATAAAAAATACTCTTTAAATAAAGTATTATTGATTAATAGTAAAATTAAATCTCGTAAGGAATTAATTGGGTCAATTAACCATGAAATTGAATATTTAAACAATAGCATTAATATTTATAATGAAATTATAATTACCCTAGAAAAGGACTTGGAAGCCTTAAAAAAGGAATATGCTGAATTGATTTATTACTCATATTTACATCGAAATAAGTATGATAAAATAATGTTTTTGCTCGCATCTGAAAATTTTAATACTGCATTTAAAAGGGTTAAATATTTACAACAATATTCTGATTTTCGTGTAAATCAGGCTCATAAAATTGAGAATACGAAGAATGAAATAAGTCATAAAGTTATTGAGTTGGAACAGTTAAAAACTGAGAAAAATGATTTATTGAGTGAAGAAAAATTGGAAAATCAAAAATTAATAGTTGAAAAAATTGAAAAGAATAGAGAATTTAAATTGCTTGCTGCTAAAGAACGAGATTTAAAAATTAAATTAAAAAAACAAAATGATATAGCCAATAGGTTACAAAAAGAGATAACTCGTATTATTGAGGAGCAAGCTAAAATCGCTGCAGCTAAACATAAAGGAAATTCTAAGTCATTTTTTCAAATGACACCGGAGGAAGCTTTAATTGCAGATATTTTTGTTAAAAATAAAAGTAAATTGCCTTGGCCTACCGAGCGAGGAATTATAACAGGTTATTTTGGTGAACAGCCCCATCCTTTTTTAAAGGGAATTAAAGTAAACAACGGAGGTGTTGATATTTCAACTACCGAAGGAGCTATTGTAAGAGCTATTTTTGACGGTACTGTAAGTGGTATTTTTGTTATTCCGGGTGCTCATAAAACTATTATTATAAGACATGGTAATTATCTTTCGGTTTATTCTAATTTAAAAAATGTAACTGTTAACCAAGGTGATAAGGTTAAAACTAAACAAACTATTGGAGTTGTTTATACAGAAAAGCAAAAAGATCATAAAACAGTATTGCAATTTCAGATTTGGAAAGAGAATAATAAATTGAATCCGGCATATTGGCTTGCAAAAGGACAAAATGGAAAGTGAATTTATACATTTTAGGAAAAGATTAAATAGTTTTATTGATAAATACTATAAAAATCTATTAATAAAAGGATTTATTCTTTTTGTAGTATTAGTATCATCTATTGTGCTGTTGGTTAGCATATTAGAATACTATTCTTGGTTTAATTATTCAACACGTTTTTTTCTTTTTGGTATTAGTGCTGTTAGTATTATTTTTATTTTTTACTATTATATTGCAATACCCTTCTTTAGGTTTTTTGGTTTATTAAATAGAATTACCGATTATAAAACAGCTAAGATAATTCAGGATAAATTACCGGAAATAAAAGATAATGTTCAAAATATTATTGAGTTAGAAAAGCTTGACATTAATAAAAATGATGCTGTTTTATTAAATGCTGCTTTAAACCAAAAAATACAGAAAACAAAAATATTTGAATTTAATAGTATTATTAATAATAATAATTTAAAGCCACTTTTTAAATATTTTGTTTCTATTTTATTAGTGTATATTATAACCTTAATATTTAAACCCGAAGTTATTATTCAAGGTTCTAATAGGGTTATTCATTTTAATAAAGAGTTTATTAAAAATATTGGTTTTTATATTATTATTGATGAAAATGAATTAACTGTTGAAAAAGGAAAAGATTTGAGAATTAATGTTTTAGTTAAAGGTGATAATGTACCAAACCACTTATCAATTTTTTTTGGTAACACAGAATTCTTACTACATAAAATTGATAATCGCTCATATTTTTCAATTATTAAAAACATTAATAGTGACTTTAGTTTTAGAATAGGAAATGATAGTTTTAATTCAAAATTATACAATATTAATGTTATTAATCGACCGTTTATAATCGACTATAAAATATCAGCTTTTTATCCTGATTATACAAAAAAGGAGAATAAAATATTTCATAATATATCAAATTTAAAATTACCGTTAGGCACTAAGCTGTTGTTTGAATTAAATTGTGAATTTGTTGATAGTTTATGGTTAAAAGTTATTAATAAGAGATATTATTTTGCCGAAAATAGAAAGAATTATTCACTTGAATTTAAACTAAATAAATCTATTTTTTACAGTATTAAAGGAAAAAATTTGTTTTTAGATAATGAATTGGTTACAAAATCGTTTTTAACAGTAATACCCGATTTGTATCCTGAAATAGAAATTCAAAAAATCAGTGACAAAACTAATAAACGAATATTTTATTTTAAAGGTATTATTAGTGATGATTATGGATTAAGTAATCTTGTTTTTAATATGAATGGCGATGTAAAAACTCTTATTTTTAATAAAAATCTTACTAAACAAGAGTTTTATTTTACTTATGAGTTTGATGAGAAAACTATTGATCAAGCAACATATTTTTTTGAAGTTTTTGATAACGATATGATTAATGGAGTGAAAAGCACAAAAAGTAATATGTATTATTTTAAAAAACCAAATTATTTTGAGTTAGCTCAATTAAATGAGAAAGAAAAAAATGATATTATTGAAAAAATGGAGAAATCTATTTTATTAGCAAATGAATTTAAAAAAGATATTGAACATATTAAGAAATCTTTATTATCTGAAAATTTAAGCGCTTTTGAGCGTAAGCAATTATTTAAAGACCTTTCAGATAAACAAAAAACATTGGAAGATATTATTAATGATTTTGCAGAAAATAACAAAAACAAAAATAATGAATTTAACAGTTTTAATCAGCAAAACAATGAATTATTAAAAAAACAACAAGAAATTCAAAATTTATTGGAGAATGTTATTGATGATGAGCTTAAAAAATTACTTGAAGAGTTTGAGAAACTTAGTAATGATATTAATAATAATGATTTAAATAATGATATTAAAAAATTAGAATTAAATTATGATGATTTAGCTGAGCAATTAGAGAGAAATTTGGAATTATTAAAAAAGTATGAAATTGAAAGAAATTTAGAAAACATATCTGAAGAGCTTACTAAAATTGGTAATGAACAAGGTAAACTAAGTAAGGATGATTTAAATAATACTAAAACGGATTCAGTTTTAACAAATAATATTGATAAGACAGTTAAATTAAAAAAGCAATTTAATCAAATTAAAAAAAGCAATAATGAATTGAGTAATCCACTAAAATTGGATAATGTTAATAAGGATTTTGATGAACTTAAAAAAAGCATGGAAAATTCAAAAAGTGGAAAATCCTCGAATAAAAAAGAGCAAAAATCAAAATTTCAGCAAAATAAAGAAGAAGCAAACGAACTTGCTGATAAAATAAACTCAATGCTTAACAATAACAGAAGCAAGGAGAATGGCGAGAATGCAGAAGCATTAAGGCAAATACTTGAAAACTTAATTTATTTTAGTTTTAATATTGAGACAATTAATAGTGATATTAAGCAAATTTCGAGCAATAGCGCATTATTTTTAGATAAAACAAAGGAACAAAGTAATTTAAATAATAATTTTAGAATTATAAGAGACTCATTATATGAATTGAGTAAACGTACACCTTACTTAGGAAATCATATTAATAATAAAGTTATTGGAATACAAACGAATTTAATTGATATTGATGATTTTTTTAAGGATAAGAAATTAGCAAAAATAAATAATGAACAAAGGAAAGCTCTTGAGTATTCAAATGATTTAATATTGCTTTTGTCCGAATCTTTAAAAAACATGGAGAGCCAAGGTGGTGAAGGAGGTAGTGGTCAATGCAAATCAAAAAAGAAAAAACCTAAGCAAGGCAAACCTTCTTTGTCTGATATGCGTAAAAGCCAAGAGAGTATGAAGAGCCAATTAGAGAGTATGATTAAACAAATGAAAGAGGGGAAAGGAAAAAAAGGAGGAAAAGGTTCTGAACAGGTTGGCAGAATGATTGCTGAACAAGAGATTTTTCAAAAAATGATTAATGACTTACAAAATAGTAATGGTGTAGGACAGGAATTTGCGAAACAATTAAATGAGATTAGTAAATTATTAGAACAAAATAAAAGAGATTTGGTAAGAAATCAAGTAAATCAAAATACAATAAACAGACAAAATAAAATTGTTACTCGTTTGCTTGAAGCTGAAAAAGCTGATATGGAAAGAGAAATAGACGAAAAAAGAAAATCATCAGAACCTGGATACTATGTAAAGAGTAACCCTAAAGAACTCTTTGATGTTGAAAAAAAGAATATTAATTTTAATGATATTTTAGATAAAAATTCTATTAAGTTGAATTTTTTTTATAAAAATAAATATCAAGAGTACATTAAAAATTTAAATTAGTAATTAATGAAAAAAGAGATAAGTATCCTTTCAAAAATAGAAAGTCTTTCAATTGTTGAAAATATGATTGATGAGGTTTCAATAGAATTATCATTAGTTGCCGATTTATATGGTAATGTTTTAATTGCTGTAATTGAATCTGTTACTAATGCAATTGTTCATGGTAATAAGTTAGATGAGAGTAAAAAAGTTAATATTTTATTTGAGTATTATAAGCCTTTTTTAAATATACGTATTGGTGATGAAGGGAAAGGTTTTAATTTTAATAATATACCAGATCCAACCAAGCCAGATAATGTTGAAAAGCCCGATGGGAGAGGAGTGTTTTTAATGAAACACCTTGCAGATGAAGTATCATTTGATAAAGGCGGCTCAATAGTTAATTTAAAATTTAAAATTGCGTGATAGCTTTTAATAATGTAGATATTGATGTCTTGTTAATTGATGAGGATTTAATTAGTAGTTGGATTAATGATATAGTTGATATAGAAAAAAAATTATTAGGAGATTTATCATTTATTTTTTGTTCTGATATTTATTTACTGAAGATTAATAAAAAGTATTTATCTCATGATTACTTTACTGATATTATAACCTTTAATTATAATGAAAATCAATTTTTGTCAGGAGATATTTTTATTAGTGTTGATAGAGTTAAAGAAAATTCAAAAAAGTATTCCATATCATTTAATAATGAATTATTGCGAATAATAATTCATGGTGTTTTACATTTGCTTGGGTATGATGATAAGATTAAGAGTGATAAAGAATTAATGACATCAAAGGAAGATGAATATTTAAAATTGTATAGTGATGTTGAATGAATATGATGTTATTGTTGTGGGAGCCGGACATTCAGGATGTGAGGCAGCAGCAGCGTCAGGAAATTTAGGTTCAAAGACTTTGTTGATAACAATGGACATGACAAAAATGGCGCAAATGTCATGTAATCCCGCAATGGGTGGTATTGCTAAAGGACAAATTGTTAAAGAAATTGATGCGCTTGGTGGATATTCAGGATTGATTACCGATAAGTCAACAATTCAGTTTAGAATGTTGAACCGTTCAAAAGGTCCTGCTATGTGGAGTCCTAGAGCACAATGTGACAGAATGCTTTTTTCAAGTGAATGGAGAAAGCAATTAGAAAAAATAGATAAACTTGACTTTTTTCAGGATAATGTAATATCATTAATTATAAAAGATAATATAGTTTTAGGTGTTAAAACTAATATGGGTTTTGAGTTTAAAACAAAAAAAGTTATTTTAACAAATGGTACTTTTTTAAATGGATTAATGCATATAGGTTCTACTCAATTAAAGGGAGGTAGAATGGCTGAATCAGATAGTGTGGGTATTACCGAGCAATTATTAAAAACTGGTTTTATTGTTGGTAGAATGAAAACAGGCACGCCTGCACGATTAGATGGACGAAGTATTAATTTTGAAAAGCTTGTTGAACAAAAAGGAGATGAAAAAGCAGTTAGCTTTTCATATAATAATAGTGATAAAATTATTACCAAACAAAGATCATGTTATATTGCACATACAAATGTTGATGTTCATAATTCTTTAAAAAATTCATTTAGCGAATCTCCCTTATTTAATGGAAGTATAAATGGAGTTGGTCCAAGGTACTGTCCAAGTATTGAAGATAAAGTGGTTACATTTGCTGATAAAAATAGTCATCAATTGTTTTTAGAACCCGAAGGTTTTGATACTGAAGAGTATTATATAAATGGTTTTTCATCATCATTACCTTGGGAGGTTCAATTAAAAGGATTAAAATTAATACAAGGGTTAGAAAATGTTAAAATATTTAGACCTGGATATGCAATTGAATACGATTATTTTGACCCAACACAATTATTTCATACATTAGAAACAAAGCTAATAAGAGGTCTTTATTTTGCCGGACAAATAAATGGAACTACTGGTTATGAAGAGGCCGCAGCTCAAGGCTTAATCGCAGGAATTAATGCACATAATTCTTTATTAAATAAAAATGATTTTGTATTATCGAGAGATGAAGCATATATAGGCGTTTTAATAGACGATTTAGTTATTAAAGGTGTTGATGAACCATATAGGATGTTTACAAGCCGTGCAGAATATAGAATTTTATTAAGACAAGATAATGCTGATTTAAGGTTAACATTAAAAGCATATCATTTAGGGTTGGCTACAAAAGAACGCCACAAAAGAATGATTTACAAACAAAACTCTATTGAAAAAATAATAAAGTTTTTTGAAGAAACAAGCATAAAACCTGATGATATTAATAATTATTTAACTACTGTTAATTCAGCTAAACTAAAACAAAGCGTTAAATTAATTAGGCTTATTAGCAGACCTAATGTAAGTATTTTTGGGTTGTTAGATGAGTTTATTAAGCTGAAAAAACATTGTGCCTATATTATTGAGCAAAGGAATGCTGTTTTAGAAGGTGCAGAAATATCAATGAAGTATAAAGGATATTTAATAAGAGAAAAACAAATTGCACAAAAAATAAAGAAACTTGAAATTCTTAATATACCAAAGTCAATTGATTATTCAAAGTATTTATCAATATCTACCGAGGCACGTCAAAAACTATTAAGAATAATGCCAAAAACTATTGGACAAGCCTCAAGAATTCCTGGCATAAGCCCATCAGACATAAATGTGTTACTTGTAAGCTTTGGGCGATAATGTTCCACGTGGAACATTAAAATGATTATTTAAACCTAAACTTTAATGTTCCACGTGGAACAAATTGATCATATTACTTTGTTTATGTAAACAAAATTTAGTTTGTTACATTATTAAAAATTAGAACTAAAAATTGTTTGTGATTTAACAAATAGTTTTATTAATGATTGTTAAGTTGCTAAAACTTAGAATTGTAAAAGTTGTAGTTGTTTTAATCAGCAAGACTATTATTTAGGAGCCTGTTCCAAATATTGAGAAAAGTAAGCAAACTGAAATTAAAAAATAAAACCCCTTCCTGCCGAAACGGAAATACAGGCAGGAATTCCAATTGGCAAAGCAATAGGAATCTCATGGTTCAATTACCCTAACCCTTAGGTCAAAAATATATCTTCCATTTTATATCTCGAGTGCTTGCATCGGGGTTATTACTTAATAAACAAAAAGTAAAATTAATTTGTTTATTAAGTAATAATTAAAATAAAAAATATATTTTTGTGCGCTTTTTTAATAGAATAACTTTATGGAAATAAAAGACATACGCAACATAGCTATAATAGCTCACGTTGATCATGGAAAAACAACTTTAGTTGATAAAATATTAATGCAAACAAAGTTGTTTAAAGAGCATGAAAATCCGGGTGAATTAATACTTGACAGTAATGATTTAGAAAGGGAGAGAGGTATTACAATTCTTTCAAAAAATGTATCGGTTAAATATAATGAAGTAAAAATAAATATAATTGATACTCCGGGGCACGCCGATTTTGGAGGAGAAGTAGAGCGTGTTTTAAACATGGCCGATGGTGTTTTGTTATTGGTTGATGCCTTTGAAGGACCAATGCCTCAAACAAGGTTTGTGCTTCAAAAAGCTATTGAGTTAGGATTAAAACCTATTGTTGTAATTAATAAAGTTGATAAACCAAATTGCCGACCCGAAGAGGTTCAAGAAGAGGTTTTTGAACTAATGTTTAGTCTTGATGCTACTGAAAACCAATTAGATTTTCCAACAATATATGGTTCGGCAAAAAATGGTTGGATGTCAAAAGATTTTAAAAAGCCAGTAAAAGATATTATTCCATTGCTCGATGCCATAATTGAACATATACCTGAGCCAAAAGTTGAAAAAGGCTCTTTGCAAATGCTTATTACATCACTCGATTATTCATCATATGTTGGTAGAATTGCTGTTGGCAGAGTTAATAGAGGTAACATAAAATTTGGGCAAATGATAAGTTTGTGCAAACGTGATGGCTCTGTTAAACGATCAAAAATAAAAGAACTATATGTTTTTGAAGGTATGAGCAAGGTAAAAGCAAAAAATGTTGAAGCAGGCGATATTTGTGCTTTAGTAGGAATTGATGGTTTTGAAATTGGTGATACTGTTGCCGATTTTGAAAACCCCGAAGCATTAGACCCTATATCAATTGACGAGCCTACCATGAGTATGCTTTTTACTATAAACAACTCTCCATTTTTTGGGCGCGATGGTAAATTTGTTACCTCAAGGCATATTAAAGAAAGACTTGACAAAGAGCTTGAAAAAAACCTTGCATTAAAAGTGGAGCCTACTGATTCTGCTGATGCTTTTATAGTTTTTGGTAGAGGGATTTTGCACCTTTCAATATTAATAGAAACAATGCGGCGCGAGGGCTATGAACTGCAAGTTGGGCAGCCACAGGTAATAATAAAAAATATAGGTGGCGAAAAATGTGAACCTATTGAACAGTTAACCATTGATTTGCCAGAAGAATATTCCGGTAAAGCAATTGAGATGGTTACACAAAGAAAAGGCGAAATGCAAAACATGGAACGCAAAGGCGAAAGAATACATTTAGAATTTAAAATCCCTTCACGAGGTATAATCGGAATGTCAAGTAGTATTCTTACAGCTACTGCAGGAGAAGCAGTTATGAGCCACCGTTTTTTAGATTTTGAACCATACAAAGGAAAAATTGAAAATAGAATAAACGGTTCATTAATTGCAATGGAAGGGGGAACAACTTTTGCTTATGCCCTTGGTAAATTACAAGATAGAGGTAAATATTTTGTCGGTCCGCAAGAAGAGGTGTATGAAGGTATGGTTGTGGGAGAAAACTCGCGCGACTTAGATTTAGTTTTAAATGTAACAAAAACAAAAAAATTAACAAATATGCGTGCATCGGGTACAGATGATAAAATTAATTTAGCACCCCCCATAAAATTTTCATTAGAAGAAGCATTAGAGTATATTCAAAAAGATGAATATGTAGAAGTTACTCCTAAAGCAATAAGATTACGAAAAATTAAATTAAAAGAATTTGAAAGGAAGCGTGATAAAAAAACATAAACTCTGTTTATCAATAAAAAAAGGCTTTTGTATATTTACAAAAGCCTTTTTTTATTCCTGGAAAATAAATTTTTAAATAATTTTTTTATTTAAAAATTTATCAATTTTTTCAAGTAAAATTTTCCCCATTATTGGTTTCGATAGATAATCATCACAACCGGCATTAAGTATTTTTTCTTTTTCACCGGCCAATGCATAGGCTGTTTGTGCTATAATTGGTAAATTAGGATAAATACTTTTAATCGCACTGGTTGCTTCATATCCATTCATTTCAGGCATTTTAATATCCATTAAAATAACATCAATATCATTATTATTTTGCACAGCTTCTAATGCAGTTTTGCCTGTTTCGGCCCAAATTAAAGTAGCGTTAGTTCTTTTCAATAAAGCCTCTAAAAAAAGATAATTGGTTCTTTCATCTTCAGCAATCAAAATTTTTTTACCTGTAAAATCGTATTTGTCAAACATATTGTCAGCTTTTACTTATAACAAATATATGGTTTTTTTATGAAATTAATACGCTATCTAAAAATAAATTATTATCGGAAGTCTTTAACTTTTTTTATAACAGTTAAAGTATAAATATAGTTTTAATTATTTTCGAAATATTTAGTAGTAAAAATAAAAAGATTTTTTTGGATTTTTAAATTTTTTGTTTTTACTTTGACCAACCGTTCATTCAAAACTAAAAAAATGCCACGAACCAAAAATCAAATTATTGAAATAAGAAAACAGAAAACCACATTAATTAAGCAAGTGGCTTTAGAGCTTTTTGCAAACCAAGGTTACTACGTTACGTCAATTTCAAAAATTGCCAAAGCAGCAAAAATATCAAAAGGATTGATATACAATTATTTTGAAAGCAAGGAGGCATTAATAACTGAGATTATTTTAGAAGGTTTTGATGTAATTGGAAATGCTTTTGATCGAAATAAAGATGGTGTTTTAACCAATAAAGAGTTTACCTATTTTATTGATGAATCTTTTTTAATGTTGAAAAGCGACACGCATTTTTGGAAGTTGTATTTTTCAGTTCTTATACAACCTGTTGTAATGCAATTGGTTCAGCATAAATTAATGCAAATTCTAACACCTTTTTTAAATACAACGACCAATTATTATAAATCAAAAGGTGTTGAAAACCCGGTAGCACATGCACGCTTTTTAGGCGCCATACTCGATGGTATAGCATTAAATTATATTGCCGACCCCGAAGGATTTCCGGTTAACGAAATTAAAAAAATATTGATTGAGAAATTTGTATAAAAAAGTCATTCACTAATAATTATTAATTATGATTAAAATTATTTCAGTTTTTATGATAGTTCTATTACATACAACTATTGTTGAAGCTCAAACGGCTAAAGAGGTTGTGAAAAAAATGGACGATAAAATGCAGGGTAATTCTAACAAAAGTACAATGATAATGGCAATTGTGCGCCCAAAATATACTCGCACATTAGAGTTTAAAAACTGGTCGTTAACTCGCGATTATTTTATAACATATGTTACTACACCTGCAAAAGATAAAGGGCAGGTATTTATGAAATATAAAAACGAGATGTGGAACTATACACCCGCAATAAACCGAATGATAAAACTGCCACCATCTATGATGTCGCAAGGTTGGATGGGATCTGATTATAGTAACGACGATTTGGTTAAGCAGTCGTCAATAGTAAATGATTATACCCATACAATTTTAAGCGAGGAAGTTATTGAGGGGCAAAATTGCTATAAAATAAAGATGGTTCCACATATTGAGTCAAATGTTGTGTGGGGTAAAGTAGTTATGTGGATTGACAAGGAGCTTTTTATTAATTACAAAGCCGAATATTATGATGAAGAAGAGTATCTTGTTCGTACTGAATTAGGACATAATGTTAAAACATTTGATGGCAGGCAGTTAACTTCTGTTATCGAAATTATTCCTGCCGATGAACCCAACCATAAAACTATTATAACAATAAAATCAATTGATTTTGATATTGATATAAAAAAGAGCTTTTTTTCGCAACAAAACATGAAGCGTATCAGATAATAACACAAACAATATAAGTGTCGGTTCAAAAAGGTGTAATATAAAAACAGACAGATGAAACACTCATGATAGGCAATTTTAACACACCCGCCTGAATTACATAGTTGGGTTTACCTTAAGGCAGGCACGTGGATGATTATTTAATGAGCTCTGCGAATTTCGGCGTTCTCAGCGGTTAAGAAAAGAGCAAAAGTTTAGTTAGCAACGTTTTACAAAATTATAAACATATGAATAGATTAATTAAAATGGCATGGCGCAATATATGGCGCAATAAGCGGCGGACGTTGATAACTGCTGCCTCAATATTTTTTGCTGTGTTTTTTGCAATTATTATGCGCTCAATACAATTAGGAACATATGGGCATATGATAAAACAAAGTATCGAAATGTTTACAGGATATTTGCAAGTACAAAACAATGAGTATTTTGATGAAAAATCGCTTGATAATTCAATGGAATTTAACCATGAATTAATAAACTTAATTATAAACACGCAAGGTGTAAAAATTGCAGTTCCACGTGTTGAGTCATTTGTGTTAGCATCTACAGGTCACCAAAGTAAGGGCATTATGGTTTCAGGTATCGACATTAAAAAAGAGAAGTTATTGAGCAATCCCGAGCATTATGTAATTCATTATAAACTTACTCCGGCAATTACCAAAAAAATTATAAACGAGCTTACTTTTTCTGATAAACAGATTGAGTTATTAAAACTTCATGAAAACAGTTATTATAATAATACCGACAGAATTGCTTTGGATTTGGGATTAAGCCACAATGATTTTGAGCCTTTTCGTGAAACTTTTGAAAAACATAGCGCATTTAAAGGAGGGTTTTTAGATGAAAATGATGATGGTGTTTTGGTGTCGAGCAAATTAGCACAATTTTTACGTACCAATGTAGGCGATACTATTGTGCTTATTGGGCAAGGCTATCACGGAAGCTCAGCTGCAGGTCTGTTTCCTGTGCGTGGCATTGTAAAAGTGCCTTCGCCCGATTTAGACAATAAGTTAATTTATATGACTTTAGCCAAATCGCAAGAGTTTTTTAGTCTCGGTAACAGATTAACTTCAATAGTTGTAAATATTACTGATGCCGATGAAATGCTTGCTATTCAAGCAAATATATCGAATAAACTGACTGAAACAGAATTAGTTGTAAAAAACTGGTACGAAGTTAATCCTATATTAAAACAACAAATTGAGAGTGATGATAAAAGCGGACAAATGTTTGTCGGTATTCTTTATTTTATAATCTTTTTTGGCATTTTTGGTACCGTATTAATGATGATTACTGAACGTAAACGAGAGTTTGGTGTAATGGTGGCAATAGGTATGCGCAAACGTATGTTGGCAACAGTTGTAATTATCGAAATGTTTTTTCTTGGCTTAGTTGGAACATTGTCGGGTATGATTGCAGTAATACCGTTAATTATTTGGTTTAATATAAATCCGATTAGAATGACCGGCGAAGTGGCAAAAATGTATGAAGACATGGGTTTTGACCCTATAATGCCAACCGCTTTAATAGGAAATTATTTTACCTGGCAAGGTGTTATTATAATAATAATGGTACTGCTTGCCTGTTATATTCCGTTAAAAAAAATAAGAAAAATGAAAGTTATGGAATCATTGAGAGATTAGGTTGAAGAAGATTGAGAAAGATGAAATGACTTTTAAAAACATCAATCTTTTTCAATTTGCAAAGCATACTAATTAGAAACATTAAAATAATTAAAATATGATAACATCTTTATCTTGGAAAAATGTTTGGCGCAACAAATCGAGAAGTCTTGTTGTTATTGGTGCTGTAACCTTAGGTACTATTGCCGGGGTGTTTGTTGCAGGACTTATGAAAGGTATGCTTGATCAAAAAATAAAATCTGTAATTTATACCGAAATAGGACATATAAAAATCCAGAACCCTAAATATTTAATTAATGAGGAGGTAACATACAGCATCAAAAACATTGATAAATTGACTGATTACCTTGACAATTCAAATGAGGTTGTTGCTTATGCGTTGCGCAGTAAGGTTATGGCTATGGCCACCACAGCGCGGGGCAGTGCAGGTATTATTTTAAAAGGTATAAATCCTGAAAAAGAAAAACTTGTAAGCAATATTTATAAAAAGTTGGTGCCAAAAACTGGAAGTTACTTTCAGGGCAAAACAAAATTGCCACCTGTTTTAATTAGTAATAAAACTGCCGAATTGTTACGAATTAAAAATTTTAGAATTACCCCTTTGGTTTTAGATAGTTTGAAAGTTTTGGATGTCCCCAAAAGCATTATTTTAAAGCTCAATACCATAAAAAACATTCGGTATATTACCGATAAAAAATTTGAAAAAGCTATAATACAGGTTTGGTCCGATTCAGAAATTAAAAAGTTTGGTCCAGTATTAATTAGCAGCTCAACTTACTATCGCCCACGGGCAAAAATCACTTTTAGTTTTACAAAAACCAATGGCAGCTTAGGATACCAAACATATCAGGTATGTGGAATATTCAAAACCAGCAATACCATGTTTGACCAAATGAGCGCCTTTGTTTTAAACAGCGATTTGGCATCTGTTGCCGGATTAAACGATAATCAATACCATGAGGCATCAATTATTTTAAACAGTGATACTGAAAAAACAAAAAATTTTAAAACAAAAGTTGCGGCTATATTTAAAAATGCTAACGTAAATACATGGAAAGAGTTAGCTCCTGATGCAGGTATGATGGCAGATTTTATGAATATATACTACTATATAATAATGGGTATAATATTTTTTGCTTTAGCTTTTGGTATAATTAATACCATGTTAATGTCTATACTTGAACGAATTAAAGAACTGGGGATGTTAATGGCAATTGGCATGACAAAGGGCAGAGTGTTTAGTATGATTATGCTCGAAACCATATTTTTAACTTTAACAGGAAGTGTAATAGGTATGGTAATAGGTTGGGTGCTGATAAAAATTACAGGCAAAATAGGTATTAATTTTTCATCGGTAGCCGAAGGTTTTGAAGCAATGGGTTATGCTGCAATTAGTTATCCAGATATTGAGGTAAGCTTCTTTTTTGGTATTATTGTTATGGTAATATGTATAGCTATTTTAGCATCAATAATACCTGCTCGCAAAGCATTAAAACTTAAACCGGTAGAGGCTTTAAGAATAGAGTAGTAAGCAATAAAAGATGAATTTAGACAAAAAAAAATGCAACTAACAGAAAATTTTGAAAGCTATAGAAAATAATCCCAAAATATCAAGAAGAGAGTTGTCAGAAATTATTGAAGGAATTTCGGAAGACGGTATAAAATATCATTTGAACAAATTAAAAATAATAGGCAAGTTAAAACGGGTTGGCTCTGATAAAGGTGGATATTGGCAAATAATTCAGGATAAATAGAACCTGTCCATAAAGTCGAGAGTTTGCACTAGAAAGTTCAAATTCAAGCTCGCCTGAACGAATTAGTCGGGCAGGGCGTGTGAAAAATTTAAACCGCAAAATACTAGTGTATTTGAGGATTTAGATTTTGAGTAACAACCTGTCTGCCGACTTGGCAGGCGCAGAAGTTGGACTTTATAGACAAACTCTAAATAGTGTCAGCAAAAAAACTCCATCTTTAAACAAGGCAAACCACGCAGGTAAGAAAACGTAAAGAATGAGGCATTAGGCAAAATAAGTAAATATAGGGAGCAATTATATTAACAAATAAATAGTAAACAGATGAAAGTAATAGAAATTCAAAACATACAGAAAATTTATAATGAATCGGAAGTAGAGGTACATGCTGTAAATGGTGTAACATTAGATTTTAATGAAGGTGAGTTTGCTGCAATTGTTGGTCCGTCGGGGTCGGGCAAAACAACATTGCTGAATATGATAGGCGGTTTAGACACTCCAACTTCGGGCGATGTTATGATTGGAGGTTCGCTAATGAGCTCGTTAAAAGGCTCGGAGCTTACCGATTTTAGATTACGAAACATAGGATTTGTATTTCAATCGTATAACCTTATTCCGGTACTAACCGCAAAAGAAAATACTGAGTTTGTAATGCGGCTGCAAGGTAAATCAAATAAAGAGTGTACAGCACGGTCTGCCGAACTGTTAAATGCAGTTGGTGTAGGAGAGAGGATGAACGCCCGACCGGCAAAACTATCTGGTGGGCAGCAGCAGCGCGTTGCCGTTGCAAGGGCATTGGCGTCAAAACCAAAATTTGTGCTTGCCGACGAACCAACCGCCAACCTCGACTCAAAATCAACTGAAACACTGCTTGATATTATGGAGAAACTGAACAGAGAAGAGAATATCACATTTATATTTAGTACACACGATGCAAGGGTAGTTAAAAAAGCAAGGCGTGTTATTACACTCGAAGACGGAAAAATACTCAGCGATGTGAAAAAAAATGGAGGAGAATAACAGATATTTAAAAAAACTCTGCGCATCTCAGCGTTCCCTGTGGTTTAAAAAACATTTGCGGTAATATTTTATCAGATAAAATACTATAGCTTGTTTTAGATTTATATTGGGTAGCATGATTATATTTCTCTGCGAACCTCAGCGTTCCCTGTGGTTTAAAAAATATTCGTGAGAATTAGTGTAATTTGTGGGCAATAAATTTAATATTTGTACACCTGTCTAACAGTATTAATAGGTATATGACATTTTTTAAATATATGAAACATCTTATTTTAATATCAACTTTAGTTTTACTCACTTTTTTTAAGGCACACAGCCAAAATAAATTTACCATTGATGGCTATATCTCAGAAATGGGGTCATCTTTATTTTTACAAGATTCCAATAATGCCACTTGGGATTATATTCTCCATAACAGAATAAACATGGCATATTATGCCAACAACAATTTTACCATGCATTTGCAATTTCGTAATCAGTTTTTATGGGGAGAAACTATTGACCTTACCCCAAATTACGCCGAAAATTTTGCCAAAGACAGAGGTTATTTTGATTTAAGCTGGAACTGGTTTCATACCGAAAACACACTACTGAATTCACAAATTGACAGGGCGTATATTGAATATATGAATGGTAATTTTGAAATATTGATTGGTAGGCAGCGAATAAATTGGGGGCGGTCGTTGGTGTGGAACCCAAACGATATTTTTAATGCATACTCATATTACGATTTTGATTATATGGAAAAACCCGGTGCCGATGCTTTACGGGCAATTTATTATACAGGTATGGCATCATCAATTGAATTTGTTACTAAAATAGATAGTGCCAACAACCTAACAATAGCAGGTTTAACCAAATTTAATAAGCAAGGATACGATATTCAGTTACTTGGCGGATATTTCAACAGCGAAGATTATGTTATTGGCGCAGGATGGGAGGGAAGCATAAAATCAGTTGCATTTCGTGGTGAGTTGACTTACTATCATCCCGAAAATGATTTTACCGATACATCCGGTGTTTTTCTTGCATCGGTAGGTGTCGATTATAGTTTTACCAATAGCTTTATGATACAGGCAGAGTTTTTATATAACGACCCAAAAACACTGGCAAGCTCGTTAATCGAGTTTTATTCGGCGCCAGTCAATTCAAAAAGCCTTTCAATATCTGAATATAACTTTTTTGTTAATTGTACATATCCTGTTACCCCAATATTTTCGGTATATGTTGGGGGCATGTATTATACCGACCAAAAAGGCTATTTTTTAATGCCCGGGTTTGATTTATTGCTTACCAACAACTTGGTATTTTCAATAATATACCAATATTTTAATATTGAAGTTATGGCTAACACCCGCATGGGAATGAATATGGCTTTTGCTAGGCTAAAATGGAATTTTTAGGAATAAAAAGCAAATAATATGATACATGAAATTGTTTATTGGTTGTATATGACCAATTTGATTTTATTGATAACACACGAGCTGCAAGGTTCTTATGTTAAAGAGTGGTATTACTTTAATCTGCCCAAAAAGTATTCAGATAAAACATTGGCAACTGCTTATATATATGCTCACATTCCTATTTTTTTTATTTTGTTGTTGGGGTTGGTTAAATTATCTAATAACAGTGGTTTAATATATTCAGTAGTGTTAAGTGCATTTATGATATTTCATTTTTTTATACATGTTTCTGCCATTAAAAAAGGTAAAAAAGAATTTAAAAACAGACCTTCAATAATTATTTTTGTGTTGTCATTAATTGTTTCATTAATACAGTTGCCTTTTACACTATATTTATTTCAGCAATAAACAACGATATTATCTTGCCAAAAATTTGTAATTTTTTATTAGTACTTATTAATGAGGAATTTGCATAAAATTTAATTTACCTATTTAAGCAAATTGAAACTCGTATTATTCACTGGCAAGCAGGCTGGTTCGTGTACTTAGTAATTTTATTACTAGTGGACAGAGATAATTAGATTGCGGATTTATTGTATTAGCTATAATTTTTGTAACATTTCACAAAAAAAACCGACATACAGTTACAAAAAATATAAATTTAATAAACAACATAAATTAAAAATTGTATTTAGTATTAAATATGTTTTAATTTACAATTAATTAGTATAACAAAATAAATTAAAAAACAATGAAAAAAATTTCCGCTTTCCTTTTAGGAGCAATTATATCAGTAGCTTTTTATGCAAAAGCTGATGAAGGAATGTGGCTTCCTATTTTGATTAATCAAAATATGGCTACAATGACAGAAATGGGGATTAAGCTTACAGCAGAAGATCTCTATAGTGTAAACCAAAGTAGTATTAAAGATGCAATAGTTGCATTAGATCATGGCAGTTGTACAGCCGAGTTAATTTCAGGCGAAGGTCTTTTATTAACTAACCATCACTGTGGATATGGTGAAATTCAGGCACATAGTACCGTTGAGCACGATTACCTTACCGATGGATTTTGGGCAAAGAGCAAAAAAGAGGAATTGTCTAATCCGGGTAAAACAGCTTCGTTTTTAATTAGTGTTGAGGAAGTTACCGAACGTGTATTGGCAGTTGTACCCGATGATGCCGATCAGGCAACACGCAACCATCTTATTGACAGTATTTCAATGGTAATTGTATCAGAGGCAACAAAAGATTCGCATTATGAAGCTAATGTTGAGAGTATGTTTAAAGGTAATTATTACTACCTTTTTATTTCTGAAACATTTCGCGATATACGCTTAGTTGGAGCACCACCCGAGAGTATCGGTAAATATGGTTCGGACACCGACAATTGGATGTGGCCTCGTCACACAGCCGATTTTAGTATGTTTCGTATTTATTGTGGACCCGATGGCAAGCCTGCTGATTATGCCGAAGAAAATGTACCTGTTAAGCCTAAACATTTTTTACCAATTTCGCTTGATGGTGTTCAAATGGACGATTTTGCTTTTGTTATGGGATATCCCGGCAGAACACAGCGTTACATGACCTCATATAAATTAAAATATACAATAGATTATGAGAATCCGAATCGTGTAAAAATAAGGGGTTTAAAACAAAGTATTTGGAAAAAAGATATGGATAAAGATGCTGAAATACGTATTAAATATTCATCAAAATTTGCCCGCTCTGCTAATTATTGGAAATATTCGTTAGAGCAAAATAAAGCTCTTAAAAAATTGAACGTATTAGCCCAAAAACAAGAGCTTGAAAAAGAATTTATGAACTGGGTTAATAAAGATGATAAACGTAAAGCTAAATACGGAAATGCATTAAGTTTGATTGAAGAGTCGTTTAATGAAACAGCAGAAATACAAAGTGCACAGCAATATATGCTTGAAACACAGTTTTACTATTATGGCGAATCATATCTGTTTGCCTATCGTGCAAATAGGCTAATGGCAGCTCTTCAAACCCCCGATAGCACAGAGTTAATAAAAAATAGTGTTGAATCATTTAGAGAGCAAGCAAAAGAATTTTTTAAAGATTACAGCAAAGTTACCGATGCAAAAGCTTCACCTGCATTGCTAAAATTGTATATGGAGAATGTTAAATCTGAATATTACCCAGGATATATAAACAAGGTGGTAAATAAAAAATACAAAGGTGATGTAGATAAATACTTCAATAATTATTTTAAGAAATCAATATTTGTTGATGAAGCTAAATTTAATGCATTTTTAGAAAAACCTTCGGCTAAAGTTTTAGCTAAAGACCCTGCTTTTATGGCTGTTAGCAGTGTTCTTCAAAAATTGCGTTCATTTTATCAAGTTACCGATCAAGGACATTTAAAAAATCAAGAGGGTATGCGCCTGTTTGTTGCAGGATTACTGGAAATGAACCCCAATAAAATTTATTGTCCAGATGCAAATTCAACTATGAGATTAACTTTTGGAATAGTTAGCGATTATTCACCCGGCGATGCAGTTAAATACTCTTATTATACTACACTTAAAGGTGTTATGGAAAAGGAAAACCCCGATGTACGCGAGTTTAATGTACCCGAAAAACTAAAAGAAATTTACAAAAACAAAGATTATGGACGTTACGGAAATGCTGATGGTACTATGAATGTTTGTTTTACAACAAATAACGATATTACCGGTGGTAACTCCGGCAGTCCTGTAATTAATGCTAAGGGCCAGTTAATTGGTGCTGCTTTCGATGGAAATTCCGAATCAATGAGCGGTGATATAGCCTTTGAAAAAACCATGCAAAAATGTATCAATGTTGATATTCGCTATGTGCTTTTAATTATAGATAAATTTGCCGGTGCACAAAACATTATTGACGAATTAACAATTATAAAAACAGAGCCAAAACCTGAATTGCCTGTTGAACCTGAAAAGGCAGAAGCTGAACTGGAAGAAGCGATGTAAAAATTATTAATAAATAAAATTACAAAACCGATGGGTAAAGACCTGCCGGTTTTTTTTATTATTAAGTACACCACTATTAATTATTTTACTTAAAAAAATAAGCCCCTGAAAAACAGAGGCTTATTAGTTATTTTTGTTGACCTATAAGGATTCGAACCTTAAACGCCTGGACCAAAACCAGGTGTGTTGCCATTACACCATAGGTCAATACCTATTAATGTGGCGGCAAAAGTAAAACAAATTTTTTTATTGACAAAAAAACTACGATAATTAATTTTTGATTTATCTAATTTTTGCGTTAATCGGTATAAAAACCTTATATTCTAACATAAAACTTAAATAAAGTTGTAATATTTGCATCAGAAATTGTATTTAGTGTCAGCAAGAAAGCTACAATTTTTTTAAGTCTTTGACCTGTTTGCCAAGGTACGCCAGGCAGGTAAGAAATGTCAAAGACAAGCCTGCCCGACTAATTCATTCAGGCGCAGAACTTTAGCTCACAAACACAAATAAAATAAAAATATTTGTGAGTAATTTAGCGATTTCTTGCAAAGACTATTTAAAAAATGAATATTAATAAACCGCCAAATTGGATTCGAAAACTATATTGGAGTTTTAATTGGAGAATATCCGATAAATCAAAAAGTTTATATTTGACTTTTGATGATGGGCCAACCCCGGAAATTACCCTATGGGTACTTGCCCAATTGGATAAATATAATGCCAAGGCAACCTTTTTTTGTATTGGGCGCAATGTTGAAAAATATCCCGATATTTACCAAGCTATAATTAACAAAGGACATGCCGTAGGAAACCACACATATAGCCATTTAAAAGGTTGGCGCACTAAAAATAATGAATATATTAATGATATTAAGCTCGCAGCACAATTTATTAAGTCAAAGCTTTTTAGACCACCCTATGGTAAAATTAGACAACAACAAATACGTAAGCTAAAAAAATACGGTTTTAAGCTATTTATGTGGGACGTGCTTTCCGAAGATTATAATCATAACGTATCAGAACAGCAATGTTTTGAAAATGTAAAACAATATATGCAACAAGGCAGTATAATTGTTTTTCACGATTCGGTTAAAGCCGAAAAAAACCTGTTTGCAACACTGCCGGTTGTATTAAAAACATATACCGAAAAAGGTTTTGTGTTTCGTAAATTAAAATGATTCATTATATTTGCACCACTTTGGGGGATTAGCTCAGTTGGCTAGAGCGTTTGACTGGCAGTCAAGAGGTCAGGGGTTCGATTCCCCTATTCTCCACAAAAACCCGCTTTATGTGGGTTTTTTTAATTTATGACTTATTATACCTACATATTATATTCCAATAAATTTGATCGGTTTTATTATGGTCAGTCGGAAGATATAAACGCACGCCTTGCCAAACATAATTCGGGCAAAGTTGTTTCTACAGCTAAATATATGCTATGGGTTTTATATGCTTATAAGCAATATGACACCCGTTCAGCAGCTATGAAGACAGAGAAGGCCTTAAAGAACCTGAAAAGCAGAAAAAGGGTTGCAGAGTTCATTAAAAAACAATTTGCAAATTTTGGGATATTCAAAAAAGAATTCTTTGATATTTTATAAGGAAAAATAATAATTGAACGCAACAGTACTATCTTCAAAAAAATTAAAGTTGAATGAAATCTCAAACCCCAACCTAAGATAGTAAGGTCTTTTTCGTGTAAATCCGTGTAATTAGTGGACTAATAGTGTTCTTTCTCATACAACCCCATCTCACTTTGTATCTTTGAATTGTAGCGCAGCGGAAATCATGAACACAAATAAAATCAATTATTATTGTGAGTAAATATTGAACACAGTTTGCCTCCGTCAATCAACTTGCCGTCATCAGTTGTGAATTGCTTTCAGTTTGTATCTTTGAATTGTAGCGCAGCGGAAATCATGAACACAAATAAAATCAATT
>CBDUWQ010000036.1:0-23975 GCA_965370965.1 uncultured Bacteroidales bacterium | reverse complement strand
TTATTTTTTAATAATTATGTCTTAGAAATTTGTCTCTCCAAAGCTACCAATTCCACACATATCACCTAATGCAGAAATAACAACAGATGAGTGGACAGGGTACGTACCACTTTCTAAGGACTATAATTTAACACAGATACCAAGTAACAGCGGACGAAACTTTAAACAAATCCACCATATTATCCACCAAATAAAGTCATGGATTCGCACAACTTATTCTTGGACACATAAATTACATACTAATAAGTACTTAGATGAATATTCATTCAGGATTAATCGTTCGATTTATAAGGACACAATTTTTCATAAGCTAATTGAGCGTATGGTATTAGGCGATAGTATTGAATATAAGAATATTATAGTTGTATCTAAATAAACACCTCTATAAGTATTATTGGTATAGAAGTGTTGAAAGAGTATCTGAAAATAGCTATCTCTTTATTACTCAGTTTATTACAATCCATGCGGCTTAAAATAAGCCATTTTAAGAAATCTAAATTTATAGAAATTATTGAACAAGCATTTTTTAATCATGTCTTAAAAAGGCTTATATTTGGTTGAATATTATCTTAAATCGGTGGTTTTTAGACAAACTGCCGTTAAACATAAGTATAAAACTTCAGTTAATTAATATTTATGACAAACCCACCATTTATTAAAAAAGGCGATACAATTGGCATTGTTGCCCCTGCAAAATGGATAGGGCAGGATAAATACCCTTTAATAATTAAAACTATTGAAAATAAGGGCTATAAGGTTTTACGTGGCAGCACTACTTATAAATATTATGGACCTTTTGCCGGGTCTGATAACGAGCGCTTGGCCGATATGCAAGCTATGCTTGACAACCCTGATTTAAAAGCAATATTTTGTTTGCGCGGGGGGTACGGAACAATTAGAATAATTGATAAGCTTGATTTTACAGAATTTATTAAAACTCCAAAATGGTTAATCGGCTTTAGCGATATTACCATTTTGCACAACCAATTGCACCAGCTTGGCATTGCGTCCATACATGGGCAAATGCCTTTACATTTTGCTAATAATTCTGAAAACAAGGGTTTAGATAAACTTTTTGCAACACTAAAAGGTGAAATGTTAAGCTATAGTATTAATCCGCATTTATTAAATAGACAGGGCAAAGCAACGTCCCAAATTATTGGGGGCAATGTTGCTGTTTTAAGCAGCATGGTGGGCACAAAATATGATATTGATACTAACGGTAAAATTTTGTTTATTGAAGAGGTGGGCGAGTACCTTTTTAGGTTTGACAGGTTAATGCATCATATAAAAATGAGCGGGAAACTCAGCAAACTGACCGGCTTGGTAGTTGGGGGTTTAAATAATATGCAAGATAATGATATTGCATTTGGGCAATCGGTCGAACAGATTATTTCCGATTTGGTAGCTGATTATAGCTATCCTGTATGCTTTGATTTTCCGGCAGGACATATAAAAGAGAATTACCCATTAATATTTGGGGCCAAGGCAGAGTTAAATGTTTTACAGAAAGAGGTTACAGTAAAATTCAGGTAATTTTTTAGTCGTTTAGTATCTCACAAAAAATCAGTCAGGTAGCACCATATATATTGTTACAATGAGCAAACACAACGAAACAGGCAAAGAGGGAGAAAAAGCAGCATTGCAATACCTGATAAAAAAGGGGTATAAAGTTTTAGAGGTTAACTGGCTGTATAACCGTAAAGAGATTGATATAATAACACAAAAAGGCGATATAATGGTTTTTGTTGAGGTAAAAACCCGTGCATCTACTGCCTTTGAACTGCCACAAGAGGCAGTAACAAAAAAGAAGATGAGAAATTTGGTGTATGCTGCTGATGCATATTTGCAAATAAAAAACATTGATGATGAGAGCCGATTTGATATTGTTACCGTTTTGGCCGATGGCACATATAAAATTTTAGAACATATTGAGGATGCCTTTAAACCCAATGAATTGCTTTAAAATATGGCTATTACCAACTTCGTAGGTACCTTAAATCCGCAAGACCTAACAGGTCTTTGTTGATTAACAATTGATTAGGCAAATTTACATTCACTTATTTTAGTGAGACCTGTTAGGTCTGATTGCCTAAAACAGAACACATTATAAAAACACTTGCGGATATTGCAAATTTAGAAATATTATTAAACCAGCATCATTGAATTTTAAAATAGTTACTCCCCTTTTATTGCGATATTATTTTGTATATAGTTGTTAATATGTATATTATGTTTGCAAAACAAAAAGGCAGGTGGATTTTTGGTTTTATTAAAATCACTTTATTTAGTTAGATTTATTATATTTGGTGCAAGCAAAATATCTAATGTCAATTATTGGATTAATAAAAAAATATTTCAAAAGTTTTTTCGGGCTAATTTATCCCGAGCTTTGTGCTGCCTGCCATGCAAATTTATTTCAGCAAGAGAAAGTTTTATGTACTAAATGCTTATACGAATTGCCCCGTACACATTTTCATAAAGTACCCGGCAACCCAATAGAGCAGTCGTTTTGGGGAAGGGTGCAAATTGAGCGGGCGGCAGCGTTCTATTTTTTTCAAAAAGGCGATAAATATCAACATTTGCTGCATCTGTTAAAGTATAATAACCGTAAAGATGTTGGTGTTGAGCTGGGACGTTTGTATGGAGTTGATTTGAAAAGCGAAGTGGCATTTAACGAGGTTGATTATATAATACCTGTTCCTTTGCATCTAAAAAAGCAGCACAAACGCGGGTACAACCAAAGCGAAGTAATTTGTAATGGGTTAGCAGAATTTTTGCCTGCAATAGTGCGTACCGATATTCTTTACCGAAAAACATATACTGAGACTCAAACCCGCAAATCGCGATACGAGCGGTGGGAAAATGTTGAAAATGTTTTTGGTGTTAATAAAAAGGAGGAATTAACGGGGAAACATATTTTATTGGTTGACGATGTAATAACCACAGGCGCCACAATTGAAGGCTGTGCACAGGTTTTAAAAAAAGCAGCCAATGTAACGGTTAGTGTTGTTACATTGGCTTTTGCCTCTATAAATTAGTTAATGCTAAATATTTAATAATTAACAATCGGTTTTTTCAAGTTAATCAACCGTAATTGATTTTGATACATTTTTAGGTACATCGGGGTGAACGCCATGGTTCTCAACCTTGTTTTTATTCAGGTATTTTCGTTTTGTTATCGACATTTTTAAAGCCAGCATTTGTAATGCAAGGGTAGCTTCAAAAACAAAAATAAACTTGTTACCTGTTTTCGGAATCCTTATATATTTATTAAAGTATTTGTCTTCGCCTGCAGGTATTCCTTCAACTGCGCGTTTTAAATCATCATCATCTTCGGCAATAAGTATAATGTCGGCACCCCTGATTTTATGAGTGTGTATTTGCGAAATTGTAATGCGTTTATCTCTTTCGTCGGGAGGGCAAACAAAAATAAGCGGATAGTTTGAGAAATAATCCTCAATATTTATGTGCTCCGAATAGTTTTCATATGCCTTTTTATAAATTTCGCGCTCTTGGTCGTTTTCATAACTTCCTTTTAATATTTCGGCTCCGTAATTGCTAAACTTAAAATTTTTAATTAGTGAAATAAAGGCTTTGTACTGATTTTCATCTTTAAAACTTTTTTTATCAATAGTTTGAACATAACTAAAAAGGTTGGCGTGCAGTTTCTCTAAATCGTTAAATGAATAGATGGTATTTTTGCCCAAAATAGTGTTTGGTCCGTGCTTAAATTCGGCCGAATCGTATCCCTCGGTATGGTTAAGAACAACCTCGCGTATTTTTAAGGCACCCTCTTTTGCAACTCCAATAAGCGATGTGCCGAGTATGTGCATTGATGGTTTTAAAAATAATTTTAGTACAACCTCAGTAATATCGTCCTCAATATTTTTCAGGGTAAAGTCCATGTAATGCTTTATTTTGCCCAATGTGTTTTTTACTTCGTCGTCGGTGTAGCTCATGCTTAGGGCAATAAGCTTAAACAGGGCTATTTGGCTAATAAACGATTTTGTTGCCGCCACGGCAATTTCCGTTCCGCACATAATGGGCAGGTAAAAGTCCGATTTTTCTTGTGGAATGGTTGAATTTTCGTTGTTTACAATGGATATCAGCTTTATTTTTTTGCCGCATTTTTCTCTAACATCAATAAAAATATCTACCAAATCTTTGGTTTCGCCCGATTGGCTTACTCCAATCAAAATATCTTTATCTTTTACCGATGCCAGATAAAACGACCTGAACATACCCGGGTTTGCTACAATTACCGAAAAACCTTGAATGCTGTTAAAAAACAAACCTGCGGTAAGTGCCGCATGGTACGATGTGCCCGATGCAACAATATAAACTCTCGACCCTTTTTCTTTGGCTTGGTTGAAAATATCGATGGTTTGGTTCTTATATTTTAAAATAGTCCGTTTTTTCTTCCATATAATTATTAAATCGAGCACAAACAGTTTGTTAAAATACTCCTCGCCAAAGCCCAACATCTCCTTTAATAAAGGGGCATCCTCCGATGTGTAGCCAATAGATTTTGCCCTGTTTAATAATTTGAAATTACTGTTGATTACCGCATCAAAAACATTTATAAAAACAGGGTTTTCAATAATTTCATGAAAAACTTTTTTTAATTCATTTTGATTGAAAATATCATAGAGTTTTACAAATTGGTAAAGCAAATCCCTACAGCCTTTATAGTTATTTTCAAAAAAACCGAATATCTTTTTTTCCTCATCCTCAACAAGGTAGTATTTCATTAAAACATCAAGGTTTGCCGACGAAGAGTATATCTCTTGTTCCATATAGTAATTAAAGCGCGGTTGTAGGGCAATATCCTGAATGTTGAGCCTCGATCTTTTTAGCCCCGGTTTGGTCTCTTTTTGGTTGGTAAGTGAAAAAACTGTGTAATCATTATGGATAAAGTACAGTCCCTCGCCTTCAATTAGCGGAATAAGAAAGCGTGTTTTTGAAAGTACCGATGTTAAATCGGAGCTAACAACAATAAAATCGCCATTGGCATCTTTACCTTTTCCGGCATATAACGATGAGCCTGATTTTATGGCAAATATACCCGGTATATCAGGTGCGGTAACACAAGCAGCATATGAACCAATGGCCTTTTTTTCGGCTTTTTGTATGGCTTGTTTAAAAAGCCCTATTTTGGCTTGTGCCGATGGCTTGCCGTTTTCGTTTATTAACTGTGCATAAAAATGCTCTATTAAATGCACAAGCATTTCGCCATCGTTATCGGAAACAACATTGTGCCCCTGTTCGGTTAAAAACTCTTTTAATGCATCGGTGTTTGAAATATTGCCATTGTGGGCTCCCACAATATGTGTATGGCACTTTACCTCGTGAGGTTGTGCATTTTCATTGGTTACCGATCCGTATGTTGCCCATCGTACCTGACCTATAAATTTTTGTCCGTTGCGTTTTCCTATTTCAAGCTCCTCGGTTACAACCGATGGTGCACCTACCTTTTTCATTAAAAGTACTTCGCCGGTTTCGGTTATAAATGAAGCTCCGGTGCTGTCATAGCCTCGATACTCTAACTTTTTTAATAAGGAACATGCCTCGTTACCAATGTTTTTATTGTTATTGGCATACATTATTGATACAACTCCACACATGCTATTTTGGTTTAAGTTTTTAATGTGGCGATATTATCAAATTTATTTCATATAATTTGAAAAAGGCGTATGCTAAAAAAAACAAGTTGTCATTTTATATACTCAAATTATGAATTAGAAGCCTGTTAGCGGAGAATTACTTTTAAAAATAATCGTAAAAATTTCCATTTCTTGGAATAATAAGGATTTCAATTCCAAGTTTTTTTGCTGCCAAAGCATTTTCTTTGGTGTCTTCAATAAAAAGTGTTCTTTCGGGGTTTAAATCTTGCTCAATTAAAACTTGCCTATATATTTCTAATTCGGGTTTTGCTAATCCCATTTCGTGCGATAAATATACTTTTAAAAAAAGGTCGGTAAACGAAATGCCATACTCTTTTGTTAGTTTATCTGAAAAAGATGAGTAATGTAACTCATTGGTATTGCTGAGTAAAAATAGTTTATGGCTGCGTTTTAACCATTGTATCCTTTCAATGCGTTTTGGCTTGTAATCTAACAACATAGCATTCCATGCACGTTTAAATGCAGTTTCATTAATATGTGTTTGTCCCAATTTTTCTAATTCAAGGTGTAACTGCTTAGCGGTTATTTTCCCTCTTTCAAAATCATATAAAAACTTGCTGTAAAAAACATTATCAATATGCTCAGGGTTTATTAACTTAACTAATGATTGGCGGGTACGTTCAGGATCTATATCAAGAATTACCCCTCCAAGGTCAAATATTATATTATCAAAATGGGTTAAATCAACTTTCATACAATGTTATATTTATTGAACGGCAAATATAGTAATAGGGCTTTATATACAACAATAGTTTTGTGAACTTTAAAGTATAATTGAAAAAAGTTAATAATAAATACTAAAAAAAGGAAAAATATTTGGCAGTTACTTTACAATTGTGTAAAATTGCACTCCCAAAAAATTGGGAGGTTTATCAAATAGATAAACTATCGGGCCCATAGCTCAGTTGGTTAGTAGCACTTGACTCATAATCAAGGGGTCGCTGGTTCGAGCCCAGCTGGGCCCACTTAAATATCAAGCACTTACAGATTTTCTGTAGGTGCTTTTTTAGTTATGTGCATGATTCAGGCTAAGATTGATTATGAGTATATTTCCGTTTTTCTCTATATTTTCCAAAAAGGAATAAAATGAACCTCTGTTTTGTTTATCATAATTTTGTCTTCCAAAGATAAATTCACAACATAGGCAATCTTGGGAGTATATTTGTTAATAAAATTTCTGTAAGAACGACTAACTGTTGTTTTATTCAAGTTAGAATATTTTACCTCTATAGGTAAAACTCCATCTTCGGTATGAATAATGAAATCTACCTCTGCCTTATCTTTTGTTCTCCAGTAATTTATTTTAGATAGACCTATTTGGTATTTTTTCTTTAGTTTTAAATAAATAAAATTTTGAAATATCATACCATCTTGATTCTCTATTTTGAAATAGGATCTGCTATAATTACACATGCCTATATCGTTGAAATATACACAAGGTGACTTTGTTATCTCTTTTTTTGCATTAGTAAAATAAGGTTTAATTATGCTAATTATAAATGTCTGTTCTGCGTACCACATATAAGTTTTTAATGTTTCTAAACTGATACCAACATCACTGCTTAATTGAGAATAATTTATGATTCCACCACTTTGAATAGCTAATAATTGAATTAGTTTTGTGAATTTATCCGGATGTTTTACTCTCAACAGATACGAAATATCTCGGGTAATATATGAAGAGAAAATCTCGTTCATCACTTCAATTTTACTCGATACTGTATCAGCAGTAATAACAGCAGGATAGCCGCCAAACCTCAGATACTCATTCAATAATAGCTTGGTTTTACTCTCTTCTATTGCGTAATAATCTTTTAAACGTCCTTGGTACTTGTATTTAGTTCGGTGATTAACAAATTCATCAAAATTTACAGATGACATCTCTATCTGGAATTTGCGTCCTGTAAGTGCTTCGCCAATCTTCTCTTTTAGTTGCAAACTTCCCGAACCTGTTACTATAAATTTATAGGGCAAGTTCATATCGTAAAGACCTTTCAAGAATCTACCCGCCTCTTCTTTTTGCTGAATTTCATCTATTACAATATAAGCTCTCTTGTTTCCAAACTCTAATTTAAGTTTGTTAAGCAGTTGTTGTTGCGATATAAAATGATGATTATCCGCCTCTATATCCAAATTTAGATACAACACATTTTTCAACTTACTTATAATTTCTTGCAAAATTGTTGTTTTTCCAACTTGTCTGGCTCCAATAATTATAGTAATCTCCTTCATCTTCAGACTGTTGTGTATGTTTACTTTTATTTCTCTGCGTATCATAAGCTATTGTTTTGTACTGCAATATACAAATAATACCACTAAAAACACAATCAACCTTACAAATAATCGGGTTAAAACATAAGTGCACATGTAAAATACTCGGGTTAAATAATGGTATAATCAAGCAAATACTCGTGTTAATGCAAACAAGTTGAGTTAAGTACAAATTAAAAAAATTCTGTAATATATTTATCTTAAATGTTTTGCATGTACTGAATAGTAACTTACATTTTAACCAATTTAATAGTTTTTGAAAGACCGGTTTCAAAACTAATTTGAATAAAATAAACGCCCTTATTATTCATGTTGCTTTGATTCCATACCTTTGTATAAGTATTAGCATTGCACTGTCCTGCATAAAGATTTTTAATTAACCTGCCATCAATGTCAAATATATTTATTTGCACATGCTGCAATTTATTGCAGCTCCATTTTATTGTGGTTTGTCCTTTGGTGGGGTTAGGAAAACAGGATACTGTAATTTCATTATCTGTTTTTGCTTTTTTATGTATTTCAACAAAATAATCGTTATCAGCTCCCGGAGTTCCATTATTTATTGAAGATTTCCAGTTTACCCCCTTTGAATTATCAGAAAAGGGGTTATACAGCGAAATGGTTTTTCCTTTGGTAATTTTGGGCCAGGGGTTTTCATCTAAATATAAAACTGAGTCAATAAGTAAGTTGTTACCGTTATAAAGCTGCACCATATCGGTTGAGGCGCTTAAGCCAAATTCAGTATTTCCAATAACATTGGTTACGGCGGGGTAAACTTCAGTAAACTTGTTTATGTTTTTACAAACAACCAAATACCTGTGTTTAGCAATTATTGTACCTAACGGAATTTCAAATATGTTGTTATCGCTGTCTTTTAATACCCATTTTGATATGTCAATATCTGTCCATGTGCTATTGTATAGCTCAACCCAATCGCCACTATCAAACTCATCTGCCGATTTATAGTTAATTTCGTTTACTACAATACTGTTGTAGCTATTATCTGATGCTTTAAAAACTGCCTTTAGCTCAATTCCTGATGTTGGAATTAATATTTGCAACTGTGGGTTGGTTAAGGTGCTCCCCTCCCAATGAGAGAACTCATAGCCCGGATTTGCTATTGCCTTTACAGTTACTTTATTATCCTTAAAATATTGACCTGTCCACGGAAAATCGGTAAGGTTGTTTAACGAGTTAACACTAACCGTACCTTGTTTAATGTCCGATACATCAACAGTAAGGTTAACAATTCCGTTTAACAAAAACCGTGTATTTATGTGGTTTCTAATATATTGTATTCTGTTTGAGGCAAAAGTTTTCATGTTGTCAACTTCACCTTCAAAATTATAAAGGTTATCCCATTTTGCCTGATGGTATGGAATTTCATCTTTAATGTTATCGCTTAAACTATCAATTAGATGGTGTACTTTGGCTTCGGTAAAGTTATAGTTAAGCCTATCGGCAAAGCGGTTTATAAAATCATTTTTAAATTTACCGTTTTTAAGTAACGACCTTAATAAGTATGTTGACCATGGCGGGTTTGGCCAGCTGGGGCCATTGGTTTGCAGGGCAAAATATAGTGTGTTGTTCGTATAATTATCGACATTCCAAATGCCAAAACCAAAATCGGTATCAAACAAAACCCATCTCCATTTGCCGTTTGTAATTTGCGGACGCCAAAATTTTATGTTGTTGCCCGGCCAGTCGGTATTGTCTAAATAAATTTGGGCAATTTCATATTCCATAAAATTTTCCATATCCATTAGTTTGCACACCGAGTCGTAAATTGCATTGTTGTTCAGGCTATTGGCTTGAATAAAGTCTATCATTTTGTTATAATGCTCAGCCGAACCTTCATTAACCCATGCATTGCCTTCGAGTATATCAACCTTATTGGCATCAACAAAATTGTAATTATTTGTAAGATAGTTTTCATTAACCTTTTCGCGCATATTTAACATGCCCCAGTATGTACCGTTTAAGTAAACTACTGTTGGTTGGTACGCCTGCCTGTCAATATCAATATCGCGCATTAACCCGGTCATTAAGGCATCTCTAAAATAGGTAATTTCCCAGTCGTCGCCCGAGTTACGTAAAATTAATGATTTATAACTTTTATTTTTTCTTTCGTTAAAAAAAGGATATTCAAAAGTTTTATTGCCATAGCGGCTGCGTGCAAACAGTGACATTGACTTTATATTGTTTGCCCGGCTCCAGCCTCCAAACACTTTTGTTCCGGCTGCCGATTTAAATAGTAAGTTGCCATGTTTGTCAAAATACTCAAAAAGGATAGGGCGTTCCCAGTCCATCCAAAAATTGGCATTAAAGTGTGGAACTTCAGCCTCGGCGTTTGGTCCCATTACCAATATTCCGTAATTCCAGTCCCACAAGTTATAGGGGTCGGTTGTTAGCGACACTATTGGCAGCTTAAAATCGCGGTTTTCAATAATATAGGTTTCAACCGATGATGTTACCGACAACACATTGCTATTTATTATTGATGCCCTAATTACCGTGGGGTGTGTTAAGCCTATTGGCGATGCATATTTATTGGAGTTTATTGTGGGAATTGAGCCATCTGTAGTATAGTATATATCAGCTCCGGTAGTGGTACTTAATGCAACCTGCACTGTGGTATTGTATTTGCCGCCTGTTGGCGAAAAAGTTACAGGTTGGTTAATAATACTGTCGTAACCTTGTGTTAAATTTAAGCTGCCCGGCGTTGTTTCCTGAAAATAAAACCAATTGTCCTCTCCATCGGCAATTCTACCGTACGATATGCTTGTTGGTAATATTATACTATCGGTTTTATCAATTAAAGTACTGTTTGCATCCGATAAAAACAGGGGCTCTCCTTTTGATGATATTTTAAAATTGGTATGCAGTATTTTATTGTTTAAATTTAAAAATTCGGGTATGGTGTTTTCAGATATTGGAGAGTTAAAGCCAACTGATAAAAATGGTATCAAAGTTAAGTCGGATGAGCCTGTCGAGAAGTTATGAACCTGTAAAGCCAGTGTATTTTTACCTTCTGATAAAATGTCTTTAAAATTTGCAATATCAAACTTAACAGGCGAATTACCATTAATTATAAGCGGTTCGGTATATTCATCGGCAGTTTGGTTGTAGTCAACACTGGTATTTGGTATGCCAAGGTTTGCCCGTGCAATTTCGGTTCCGTTTATGTATGCTACAAACCCATCATCGTAATCAACATGCAGTATTAGCTTTTTTATTTCATCCAAATTGTTTATTTGAAAGCTTTTTCGCACATAAACCGACAATGTTCCTTCATCTACCAAAGTAGAATCATCATTATCGCCATAACCAAAACCCGATGTACCTATATTCCAACTACTTGCATCAAACTCAATTGTATTCCAATTTGCAGGTATTTGTGCCGTGCCTATGGAGTATGAAAAAGTATCACCCCAGTTTATGAGGTTTTGGTAGTATATTATTTCTGTTCGGTTTTTACCCGATGCAAAAACTAGCATTGTTTCATTTGCTTTTAGGTTAACCGAAGGGAATTTCCATTTTTTATAATCGTTAGGGTCGTCAGAAATGGAATAGTTTTGTAGGTTAATATCCTCATTGCCTGCATTAAATAATTCAAACCAATCGGGCGAATCGTTATCCTCGTCAAGCAAATGGATATTGGCGGTACAAAACTCATTTATTTTTATTGATTGTGCCGATGCACCAAAATAAATAAGGGTACTTAAAATAAGGGCAAATAAAACTCTACACATATTACCATATTAAAAACATTTCAAATGTATTGACAAAATTGATTTAAAACAAAATGACAAAGAATAAGTTCTATATGAAATGAGATATACCAACTAAAAACCTGTTTCTGCTCTATAAGATATCAGCTAAAATGAGTATCTTGCAAAAGGATTAACTCAAATAATTTGGGAGTGAAATAATTAGGAATTTTTTATTGAATGTTAAAACAGAGATTACAACATAAATTATTACAAAAACTATCGCCACAGCAGATACAATTAATTAAGCTGCTTGAGGTGCCTACTATGCAGCTCGATCAGCGTATAAAAAAAGAGATAGAGGAGAACCCGGCATTGGAGGAGGGAAACCCCGATGCTGATTCTGATAATGAGGATGATGAGAACTTGCCCGATGAAAAGGAGCAGGATGAAATATCGATTGAGGAGTATTTAGCTGACGAGGATGATACACCATCATATAAATTAAAAGCTGGGAATTATTCAAAAGATGATGAGAGGAAAGAGATACCATTTTCGTTGGGCACTACATTTCATGAGAGTTTGATACGCCAATTGGGTTTAAGGACATTGACAGAGTTTGAGCAAAAATTGGCCGAATATATTATTGGGAATATTGATGATGATGGATATTTACGACGTGATTTGGATGCTATTGTTGATGATTTGGTTTTTTCGTTAAATATTGAAACCACAGTAGAGCAGTTGCAGAAAATACTTTCAATAATTCAAGATTTTGACCCTGTAGGCGTTGGGGCAACCAATTTACAGCAATGCTTATTGATTCAGATTAATAAAATTGAGCTGAGAAATGAAAGTATTGATTTGGCTCAAAAAATATTAGATGAATTTTTTACAGAATTTACCCGTAAGCATTATGATAAGATTTTAAACAAATTAAATATTAGTGAGACCAAGTTAAAGGCGGCTCTTGATGAAATATTGAGGCTTAACCCTAAGCCCGGCGGCTCTTTTAGCGATTATCGTGATCAATCAATACGGCCAATTATTCCCGATTATACACTTGAAAACCACGATGGTGAGTTTGAACTGTTGTTAAATGAAAGAAATGTGCCCGATTTAAGGTTAAGCCGTGTATATGCTAATATGTTGGAATCGTTGGCACAAAAAAAGAAAAAGAAAAACAAACAAGACAAGGAGACGATTACTTTTGTTCGGCAAAAAATTGATTCGGCAAAATGGTTTATTGATGCTATACGCCAAAGGCAGGTAACACTGCTTTTAACTATGGATGCCATACTTAAGTATCAAAAAAAGTATTTTTTGGATGGTGATGAGAAGAAGCTTAAACCCATGATATTAAAAAACATAGCTGATGTTACAGGGCTTGATATCTCTACTATTTCAAGGGTAGCCAATAGTAAATATATCCAAACCGATTTTGGAATACTCTCTTTAAAATCATTTTTTTCTGAAGCGATGAAAACAACGAGCGGCGAAGAGGTTTCGGCACGCGAGGTAAAAAGTATTTTAGAGGAGGCTGTTGCCGGAGAAAGCAAGCAAAAACCACTTACCGACGAAAGACTAACCAAATTGCTTAAAGAGAAAGGGTATGCAATTGCCCGCAGAACTGTTGCAAAATATCGCGAGCAATTAGATATACCGGTAGCAAGGCTTAGAAAAGAGTTATAAAACTCACAGCTTTTTTTTAATTTCAAACCCATCCTATCACTTATGTGTGCAGAACAAATTTTGTTATTTGTTTATTGAGATTTAAAGTTTTTTACCTTATTCTTTAGGTTGTGAGGTATGCGAATACCCAAACTTATACCTTGCTGAAAACTGAACCCTGTTCATATCACCATTTGTGCCGTTATGCAACTCGCGGCTGGCGTACATATATTCAATACCAAACATTAGTTTTGCTGAAGGCGTGTATAAAAGGTTTACAGAATAACTTTGGGCATTTTTGTTTATGCCGGCATTGTCGGGTGTATCGCCATTATCACCAAAAAATACAGAGACATTAAAGCTTGATTGAAACTTATCGCTCCAATGTAAAAGGTATGCAATATTACCGTTTACAGAATTAATAGTGCTTATGCTGTTTGCAGTATCTAACATTGCTGCATTTACAAAATTTAGAGCAACATACCTGCCAAGACCATTGCCTGCCGTTACAGTAACGCGAATATCATCACTTTTACCAACTTTAATTTTACCTCCGGTTGTAATTCCGTAACCGGGAATTATACCCCTTGTATTTGCAGTATCAAAATAATTAATACCACGTACTATTGCTGCAATTGAAAATGAACCCCAGCCTGGTTTAAAATTTTTGCGTACAACAGCATCTGGAATACCGCCCGATACTACATTACGTGAATACCCGTTTGGTGCATCTGTAACTGTATATTGTGGATTTTCAAGGGCAAATTGCCAGTTGCCGTTTTCACCTTTTAGAGTATATCGTATTTGTGGCTGCCTTTGAAAAACAACACCTTCGGCTGCCCCCACAAAATCAAGATCGTTTGGTAGGGTAACAATCATAAAGGTTGACCATGTTTGTCCAAATAAAAAGTTGTCATAAGTAAAAAAGAAATGCCTAATTCTAGGGTTATATGAGTTGCTAACTCGTACATCACCTCCGGGCGAAAGCATAAAATCCATTTCAACAAAAGCACGAACCAGTTTATCGTTTATTTTTCCTGAAACATCAAAATTAAATCTCGACTCTTTTATATGAAAGCCAAAGTTGGTTGAAGCTTCAGTTCCGCCTACCGGAGTTAGACTTGGGATATGAAAATCGTTGGCAAAACTGCTTGCCGGGGTTCCATTGTTATATTGGGTAAAAATATTGTCGAATTTAACATATCCACCATATTTGAAGGTTGTTTGTGAAAAAGCAAAATTTGCAGCAAATAGAATAATTATTAAAAGTGCTGTTTGTTTTTTTTGTATAGTTTTCATTATGTACAATAATTAGTTTGGACAAATTTAAAATAATAATTTAAAATTTTCACTTAAATTGTGCGATTCTGGACAAAAAAAATGATGATGCCTGCCTGACCGGCTGGCAGACTGCTGTATAAAAGGGAATTCACAAAATTCGAAGACATTTTTTTGGTATGGGAGAATTTTTGAATACTCCTTTTGTGCTGCATGATTAGTGATTTTCAAAGTTTACCATGTAGAAATAGCAAAGTTTTTGCTTTTTAAATTGAAAAGAATGAAATTTTTTCTTTTAGTTGTGCTGCCTGTGCCGATAGTTCTTCTGCATTTGAAGCCATTTGCTCACTTGCGGCTGCATTTTGTTGTGTAACATTGCTTAGTTGTGCAATAGCGCTATTAACTTGGTTAACGCCATTAGCCTGTTCGTTGCTTGCTGCCGTAATTTCCTGAACCAAGCTTGTGGTTTTTTGAACATTGGGCAGGGCATCTTCCATTCCTTTTCCTGTGTGTTCGGCTAAGCTTAAGCTATTTTTAGCTAATGATACAATTTCGTCAGCTGCAATTTTACTGTTTTCGGCAAGTTTTCTAACCTCGGTGGCAACAACAGCAAATCCTTTTCCTGATTCGCCGGCACGGGCAGCTTCAACTGCGGCATTAAGTGCCAAAATATTGGTTTGAAAGGCAATATCGTTTATTACCTGTATTTTATCGGCAATTTTTCTTTGGGCATCAACGGCCTCAATTGTTTTTGAGCTTACGCTTTCAATGCTTTTTAAAGCCAAAGTAGAGTTTTGTTCAGTTTGTTGTGCGTTATCGTTGTTTTGCTCAATGTTTGATGCTATCTGTTCCATAGTTGCCGAAACCTCTTCAACCGATGATGCCTGCTCGGTTGCCCCATGCGATAATTGTGTTGCAGCCCCCGTTACTTGTTGGCTTGCCGAGTCAATACTATCTGAGCCTTCAATAATTACCAATAGAATTTCACGTAGTTTTTTTGTCATACTGTTTAGAGCATTGGCAAGCTGTCCAATTTCATCTTTTTGGTCAATGGTTAACGATTCTTTTAAATTGCCATCGGCAATAAGGTTTGCTAATTTAACTGCTCTTTTTAAAGAATTTGAGATATTTCTGCTAATCATAGTATTAACTAACACAAATGCAAAAATACCCAATACTATTGCTATTATAAGTGCCAACCGTACCTCATTAATAATACCCATTAATTCATGTTCGTAAATTGATACTGACACGTAAGCCTCTATACTATCAACATATTTAAAATATTGGTATTTTTGTTTTCCTTCCCATTTATAATATGTTTTACCCTGTTTTGATTTTGAATTTATCAGTTGTTGAAAAAATTCGGCATCATAAAAATTCTCTCTTTCTTTTTTTGGGTGTATAATAAAAGTACCGTCTTTGCTAACTATAAAAGGATAACCCGAAGCAAAATACTTTTTGTTTTTAAATATACCCCTTATGTATTCGTACGCAGCGATTTCTAAATTGGCATTATATTCAATATTATTGGTATCGTTACTGTGTTTGGTATCAAAAATTATTCTCTCTTGTATTTGATAAAAATCAATTAATGCAACCAAGTCATTAACCTGTTCAGTCATTCGTAAATCTGTATCGGCAATAATTTTATTCCGTTGTTTTTTTAGTGTATATATTCCAATAAATGATATAATTATTACCATAACAAGGCTTAAAAATACATTTAACCTTAACCCAATTTTCATATTGTTTATAAAGCTCATAATTAGTTGTTTTAAAGTGAATTATATCCTTATTAATTATTAAAGGTAAAGGAAAAAATATAAAAAGGCAATATTTATTATAATCACAAGCTTAAAAAACCTTACATCTTCTTAATTTCTGATAAATATTGGGGTTGGCAGTGAGCGAGAATGGCTCAGTTTGGAAGTTTGTTTAATTAATGGGAAAAGATAATCCGTTTATGGATTTAAGTAGGTAAATTGCAAATTGGTATTTTCTTTTTATATTTTAGCTTAAAATATCATTCATGACAAAGAGATTATTTAAAACACTTTCTTATATCCTGCACCCTGTTTTTATGCCTTTTATAGGTGCTATAATAATATTGACAGTTAGTCATTTGGTTTTGTTGCCAAATGAATCAAAAAAAGCTATATTATATTTAATGGGTATTATAACAATTTTTTTACCATTGGCCATTGTCCCGGTTTTATACTATTTAAAAATTATAACAGGAGCAACAATATCAGATAGGCACGAGAGGCTTGTTCCCATGTTTTTAACTACAGTGTTTTATTATTTTTGTTATATAGTATTGCATAAATATTCGGCTCCCTTGTTTTTACAGCAGTATATGTTGGCGGTTTTTATATCTGTTTTGTTGGCATCAGTAATAAACATAAAGTGGAAAATAAGTTTGCATATGATTGGTATTGGTGGTTTAATTGGCTTGCTTTCGGTTTTGGCTCACATGTTTGGTTTAAATGTTAATATAATTTTAATGGCAGTTATTTTATTAGCAGGAGTTATTGGAACAGGACGTTTATATTTAAATGAACATAGCCCTGCACAAATTTATGGAGGTTTTTTATTAGGCTATATAACTAATTTTGGAATAATTGTACTATTATATGGTTAGTATCTTATAAATGGTATTCGTGTATTTTTTTGCAAGATATTCTATTTAAGAAAGCTAAAAGATTGATAAAGATTGAATGAGATTGGTCAATCTTTTTCTTCAATCTTACTCAATCTTTTTTCTGGCTTGTCCAAGTTAAGTATCATAAATTTAGCAGAATTATTATAACCTAAATTGAGCGATTGTGTGCAAAGAAAATTGATAATGCCTGCCTGGCGGCAGACAGGCTTTGAGATTAAAAGTGATACACAAAATTTGAGGACACCCTGCCTGACCGGCTGGCAGGCTTGTTGGTATGTAATAATTTTTGTATTCTCTTTTAAATCAAATGATTGGTGATTTTCAAAGTTCATAATCACTCAGTTTAGGTATAATGCATTTTTTTTAAAAAATGAACTATTAATTAACACAAAGAGTTGACTCATGTCAAAAAAAAAGAAGCAAGCAAAAGCCAAAAAGCGAGGCAAAAATGCATCATATAACCGTAAAAGCCTTATTAATAAAATTTTAAGCGTTTTTAACGAAGAACCCGGCAGGTCGTTAAATTACAGGCAAATGGGTAGTTTGCTTTTAATAAAAGGCAACGATACAAAACGACTTATTAATAGCTGTTTAGTAGAGTTGGAAAAAAAAGGCGACCTTGTTGAAATACACCGTGGAAAATTTAAACTTAAAACACGTGGAGCCTATATTACCGGAAAGGTTGATTTAACAGCTCGCGGTTCGGCCTATATAATATCAAACGAGATAGATAAAGATGTATTTGTTACAGCCAAAAATTTAAACCATGCCTTGCACCACGATTTGGTTAAAGTTTATGTTTATGCACAAAAAAAACGCAACCATGTTGAGGGTGAGGTTATTGAGGTGCTAAAACGTAATCGCGAAATATTTGTGGGCATTGTTGAAATTTCGGAGCATTTTGCTTTTTTGGTACCCGAGCGCCATCAGTTGCCTTATGATATTTTTATACCCCTTGATAAGCTTAATAGTGCAAAAAAAGGGCAAAAAGCCATTGCCAAAATAATTGACTGGCCCGAGAGACAAAAAAATCCGATAGGGGAAGTTATAGAGGTGTTAGGCATGCCCGGCGAAAATGAGGTTGAAATGCATGCAATATTAGCTGAATTTGGGTTGCCGCTTGATATTCCTAAAAATGTATTGCAGGCTGCCGATAAAATACCCGATAGTATTACCGCAGAAGAGATATCAAAGCGTAAAGATTTTAGGGGTATTACCACTTTTACAATTGACCCTTTTGATGCTAAAGATTTTGATGATGCACTATCGTTTGAAAAGCTTAAAAATGGAAATGTAAGTATTGGCATCCACATTGCCGATGTTACCCATTATGTGCGTCCAAATACTGTATTAGAAAAAGAGGCATATAACAGAGCAACCTCGGTTTATTTGGTTGATAGGGTTGTGCCAATGCTTCCCGAAAGGCTTTCAAATAAAATTTGCTCGTTACGCCCTAACGAAGAAAAACTGGTTTTTTCAGCGGTTTTTGAGCTTGATGAAAAGGCTAACGTAATAAAGCAGTGGTTTGGCAAAGCTATTATAAATTCAAACAGGCGTTTTACTTATGAGCAGGCTCAAGAGGTTATTGAGACAGGCAAAGGCGATTTGCAAGATGAAATATTGGCATTGCATGATTTAGCAAAAAAGCTTAGAGATAAACGCTTTAAAAATGGAGCAATAGCATTTGAACGGAGTGAGGTTAAGTTTGAACTTGATAATAACGCAAAACCTATTGGGGTTTACCTAAAGGAGAACAAAGAGAGTAATAAGCTTATTGAAGAGTTTATGCTTTTGGCAAATAAAAAGGTGGCCGAATTTATTGGAAAACCCGATGGTAAAAAAACAGTAAAAACATTTGTATATCGTATTCATGATGAGCCTAATAAACAAAAGTTAGGGGCTTTTGCAACATTTATTAAACGGTTTGGGTATAGTGTTCAAACTAAATCGAGCAAAAAAATAGCTGCCAGCATAAACCAACTATTAACCGATGTGCATGGTAAAAATGAACAAACAGTAGTTGAAACGCTGGCAATACGTACTATGGCCAAGGCCGAATACTCAACCAAAAATTTAGGTCATTACGGTTTGGCATTCGACTATTACTCACATTTTACATCGCCAATACGCCGCTATCCCGATATGATGGTGCACCGTATGCTCGAGCACTATTTAAATGGGGGTAAATCGTACCTGCAAGATAAGTATGAAGATATGTGTAAACACTCGTCAGATATGGAACAGCTTGCTGTAAATGCCGAACGCGCATCAATAAAATATAAGCAGGTTGAGTTTATGAAAGATAATGTTGGAGATGAGTTTACTGGAATAATATCGGGTGTTACCCAATGGGGCTTATATATTGAGCTTGTTGAAAATAAGTGCGAGGGTATGGTTCCGGTACGCACATTAACCGATGATTTTTATGAGTATGACGAGGCTGAATTTGCACTGATTGGTAACCGTACGAAAACCCGTTATACCATGGGCGATGAGGTGAGGATACGTGTTGTTTCAATCAATTTAGATAAAAGGCAGCTCGATTTTGAGATGGTTTTGGATTAATAAAACAAAGCACTTTGCTTTATGTTAACTTTTTGCTTAATAAGTTATATGTTTTTTTTAAATTGTTGAGTATGCTTATTTGCAAGATAAAAAAAAGGTTAATTGAAAATGTTTTCAATTAACCTTTTTTAATCTACCCCTTTATTATTTAAGTATTATGTTAGCGTAGTCTATCAACTGCTATTAACAAATAAGTTCCAAAAAAGGGACGTTAAAATGTAATATCAATTAACCTGATTAATTCAGGTTAAAAATCTGAGATATTATATTTTTTGTTTTTTCCACCTACACTTTTAAAATCATCATCAATTGTAACATTAATGTAACTGTTTATTGTAACTATTTGTGCAGTAGTACCACTAACATTTATTTCAAACACGCGCCATGTATTACCATTTCCTGAAAAAGCAGGAGCATCAATTGTTTTAATTACACCCGTATAATCGTAAATGCTAACTTTTGCCGGAGAATCGGCAATACCTTGACCACCTGTACTTGTTGAGTTACTATAATTAAGTACAGAATAACGGTACATTCCGGCACTAAATGATTTAATAGTAACTGTTTCAGGACCATAACTTTCCGTGTCATCAGTATCTAAGAATACTGCTGATTCATATGCTTTATTACCATAATAAACGTGAAAGCGTTCACTACTATTTGTTGGACCTGTTATATGAGTATCCAAATCAGATGGACTAACTCCCCATGTTAAAACAATGCGAAGTTCGCCTTCCTCTAATTTTTCAACAGCAGTAAAATCATCCATGTCATTTGAACCAGAGCTAAACTCTACACCTTCAATTACCATAGGGAAAAATCCTACAGCCTCAATTACGCAAGTAAAAACACCAATTGGACTATCATCAATTGTGTAATAACCATATTCATCTGTTTCAACAATTAAATCTGCGTCATCACTGCTTGTAGCTGATTCATCAAATGAAAAACTAACTGTGGCATTGGCCAAACCGTTACCTGTTTGTGAATTTATGATTTGACCTATAACATCGGCCTCACCATATAAAGTATAATCTTCATCAATTGCTCCAGTTAAACTAACGCTATTATCAGACTCAGTATAACCCGTAGCATTAATCTCAATAGTGTAATCACCTTCCTCTACCTCATCAAACACATAATTACCATCTGAATCTGTGGTTGTAGTATAAGTTGCAGTAGTTTCATCTACCGGAATTAAACTAACTGTACAAGATTTAACACCTACTTCTGTAGTATTTCTAATTTTACCTCCATACCGATATTTCTCAATCAATTCCTCACACGAGTTCAGTAACATTACCACTCCAAATACTAGGAGTACTCCTTTTAATTGCTTTACTTTTTTCATAATTTTATAGTTAATTAATGTTAAATTATTGAAATTAATAAGTTTTATAAAAACTATCACATTTACGTAAAGTATTAATATTTATGTAACTTTGTACTGTTTTTTAAAGATAAATAATAGTATCGTCAAAAAGCAGCTTCATGGTATTATAATGATTTGTAAAATGCTCAATGATTAAAGTTTTTACTTTGATTAATTGCATACTTTTGTACAAAAGTAGAGAAATTACTTATTAAGGCAATTTTTGTGTACTTTTTTCACAATGTCAACTTTCTATAAAAACAAGTACTAAATAGCAATTATTCTTATGAATTTGGGTTAAGCTACTTATTATTTAGTTTTTTTTCAATATTGTTAATTTGGTCGTTTATTTGCGGCAATTTTCTGAAATAGACAGATGATTTTTGAAAATCGTGGATATTAAATGCAGGAGACCCCATTTGAATATCACCCTTTCGAATATTTTTACCAACACCGCATTGTGCTCCAAGTTTAACTTCATCGGCTATCTGTATATGACCCGCAATTCCAATTTGCCCCCCAAACATACAGTTTTTGCCAATTTTTACCGAGCCTGCAATACCTGCTTGTGCAGCAATAACGGTACTTTCGCCAACCTCAACATTGTGACCAATTTGAATAAGGTTGTCAAGTTTTACCCCTTTCTTAATAATTGTGCTGCCTATAGTAGCCCTGTCAATGGTTGTATTTGAGCCAACTTCAACATAATCTTCCAATATAACATTGCCTATTTGGGGTATTTTTTTATAATTGGCTGTATCGGTAGGGGCAAAGCCAAAACCGTCGGCACCAATTACAGCACCCGAATGTATGGTTACATTTTTACCTAAAGCACAGGCATAGTATATTTTTGCTCCTGCATATATTATGGTATTATCATCAATAGTAACATTATCGCCAATATAAACCTGAGGGTATATTTTTACCTTTTTACCAATTTTTACGTTTTTACCAATGTATGCAAATGCACCAATATAAAACTCTTTGCCATATTTGCTCGATTCATGAATAAATGAGGGTTGCTCAATGCCGGTTTTTGGCTCAAACATTGCTTCAGCAACCAACTCAAGCAACGATGCAAAAGCTTGGTAGGCATCAGCTACATATATTAAAGTTGCAGAAATTTCCTTATTGGCTTTAAAATTGTTGTTTACCAGTATAACCGACGATTTGGTAGTATAAATATAGGGGGTGTATTTTGGGTTGGCCAAAAACGCCAACGTACCCGGTTTGCCATCCTCAATTTTTGCAATATCGCTTACTTCAACCTTACCATCTCCCTCTACACGCCCTTTTAAAAACTCGGCTATTTGATTTGCAGAAAAATCCATATACACATTTTTATTTTTTTGCAAATCTATAAAACAAAAGGGAATAATTAATAATAAATTAAGGCTAATGCATAAAATTTAAAATGTAAAACATTGTTTTTAAATGGCAACTTCTTTAGGGTAGCACAAAAAATACTTGCTAACTGTACTCGAAAGAGCCTTAATATTAAGCATATCGGCAACGTTTATTATCTCTGTAATTGTATTATTGTCCTCTTTTATTAAAATTTTGTCTGTCTCTTGTTTGTAAGCACTATTTTCAATGGTGTCCGACATAACAAAATAATCCATTTCGTTAACCGGAAGTGATAATTTTGCAGCAGTTTTCTTTTTTATGTCTTCAATTAAATTCTCATCAAAAGGTGAATCTTGTATTATATTCCTAAACAGCTTACGGTTTATAAAATTGCTGCATAGCTGTGATAATACTTTGTCAGGATGCTTAGTCCATATTTTCATTGCCGATATTAAATCGTTATCATCAAGTAGTGCAAATGTTTCAAGAATGCTTTGGGCGTTACAATTTTTTTCATGGTTAAAAAAATCATTTAGCGTTGTGTCATTATATAAAAAGTACTTAAATGGAGGTGACGCAAAAAGAGTTTCGCCATTTAAAGATAGATATTTGGCGCGTTTTAAAATACTTTTAAGCATTTGCTCAACGGCATGCACCGTTTTATGCAAATAAACCTGCCAATACATCAGCCTGCGGGCAATAATAAAGTTTTCAATTGAATAGATGCCCTTTTTTTCAACCACCAATTTGTCATCTGCAACATCAAGCATTTTTATTATTCTATCTGAACTTACCGTACCTTCAATTACGCCGGTAAAAAAGCTGTCGCGGCGCAAATAGTCCAATCGGTCAACATCTAATTGGCTTGATACTAACTGGTGTAGAAAGTGTTTATGGTAAGAGCCTTTAAATATTTCGATAGCAAGGGTTAACGCCCCATTAAACTCCTCGTTTAGTTTTTGCATAAAAAGCAATGATAAATCCTCATGGTTTGCATCTACAATTTGATTCTCAAGCGAGTGTGAAAAAGGACCATGCCCTATGTCGTGCAAAAGGATTGCTAAAATTGCCCCTTCAGCCTCTTCGGCAGTAATTTCATTACCTTTTGATGTTAACACATTAATTGCCAAATTCATTAAATGTGTAGCCCCTATTGTATGATGAAAACGAGTATGTTGCGCCCCCGGATAAACTAATTCTGTTAAACCCAATTGTTTTATGCGCCGTAGCCTCTGAAACCAAGGATGCTCAATAATATTAAAAGCACTATTTGCCGGAAAGTTGATAAACCCATAAACAGGGTCGTTTATTATTTTTCGTTTGGACATACTTCTTTGTTGTTATTTTATTCAGTAGTTCAATGTAATGAATTAATCACCGAAGGCCGACTGAATTCGCTGAATTCAGTC
>CBDUWQ010000035.1:0-24340 GCA_965370965.1 uncultured Bacteroidales bacterium | reverse complement strand
TAATTCACAACATATTGTATTTCAGCAGTTTGAAAATATTTAACGAACTGTTGTTCAAAGATACATGATTTAATTAAATGAGCGAAGCAAAACCATAGCTTGAACCGAATTAATTTCGGGAAATACCATTGAAACATATTATTTATTAGCAATAATTATTTTTATACCGACCTTTATTATTATGCAGGAGTTTTACAGACTAAAACAGCTTATCAAAAAAATTAGACAGTAGTTGTGGTTTTAACAGAATAGGAAAAATGAAACCATAAACAGCTCCCCAAAAATGGGCATCGTGACCAATATTATCGTTACTTTTTTTGCCCATATAATAGGAGTAAGCCAAATACAATACGCCAAACAAAATACCGGGTATTGGTACAAACCCCATAAAGTATATCTTATTCATTGGGTCGAAAAATATACAGGCAAAAACCACTGCCGATACTGCACCCGATGCCCCAACTGCATTATAATTAAAATTATTTTTTTCTTTAAAAAGCGTAAACAGCGATGAAATAATAATGCCACCAACATAAATTCCAAGATAAAGAAATAGTACGTTTTTGCCAAAATACCAATTAAAATACCTGCTTAAAGCATTACCAAACGAAAATAGTACAACCATGTTAATTATTAGATGCTCCCAATTAGCATGTAAAAATGCATGGCTAAAAATACGGTACCACTGTTTACGATGCACCACCTGATAGGGATTGAAATTGTAACGGTGCATTAGTTCGGTTTTGTTAAAAGCAGCAATAGAAAATAGTGCCGTTATAATAATAATAAGTAAAGTCATATTAAGTGTTTGTAAATAAATAACTAATGCATTTAGATTTGTTCTTTTGTACACTAACTACGTTAAAAAGCCTCGACGTAACTGAGGCTATGTCTATGTTTTTTTTTCTTGTTATTGCACAAAATAACTAATCTAAATGCACTACTTATTAATATGCATACCATAAGGTTAATTTCTGGGGCTAAATTCAAATGGGATTTCCAAAATTGATGCAAAATCAAGACCTAATCGTAACATATCATCATCAATATTTTCATATGCCCATTCAATTGATAATTTTCTGCCTTCAACAAACAAATTATCAAGTTTTTGTAAAACATTAAAAACTTTATGGTGCGATGATGTGCTCAAATACCTAAAAAACAGTTTACACTGACAATGATCAAGGTTAATCCCCTCTTTATCCAACCAGTTTTCAATCGGACAATAAATAGAATTCACATCTTCAGGTGTTGAATTACCTGCTATTTGAAAAATAGACAAGTCAACGTCCAACAATACCTCAGGACTATCTTCTGTAGCTTCAAATCTTAAATACCCCAAAACCCTATTACTTTATAATACTATAAACCGAAAAGCTCGGAATAAACAGTATAATTTTCATCGTCAAATATAGTAAAAATTACCTTTTTTAACAGCATATTGTTATTTAGAAATTTTTCAATCTCGTTTTTTGCTATTTTTGCCGCCTCATACTTAGGAAAACCATAAATACCAGTACTGATATTTGGAAAGGCAATGGTTTCGATATTATTATCAGCGGCCAGCTTTAGGCTGTTTTGATAGCAATTGGCCAATAGCTCAGGTTCATTATTGTCTCCACCTCTCCATACTGGGCCAACCGTATGTATTACAAATTTTGCAGGCAGGTTATAGCCCGATGTAATTTTAGCATTTCCGGTATTACATCCATTTAATAGTTCACATTCTTCGAGCAACTTTTTTCCTGCACCTCTATGTATGGCTCCGTCAACTCCACCACCGCCTAATAACGATTTATTTGCAGCATTAACAATTGCCCCAACTTTAAGTTTGGTAATGTCGCCTTGTAGTATTTCAATTCGGTTTTTTATGTGCATAAAAATCATCTTATAAATCGCAATCGTAAAATATTCAGACTAACGAATAACAGCTCCAAATTTCTGTTCAAATAAATTGATAATTTTTTTTATTATTTTATCAATCTGCTTGTCTTTTAATGTTTTAGTGTCATCACACAAAACAAAACTTAATGCATACGATTTTTTACCATCTTCCAATTTCTCTCCTTCATAAACATCAAATAACGAAATCTGTTTTAAAAGTTTTCTTTCTGTTTTAAAAGCTTCATTTTTAAGCTCATCAAATGTTATGCTGTTGTCCAACAGTAGCGATAAATCTCTTCTAACTTCGGGATATTTATTAAGCTCAACAAATTCAACTTTATGCTTGCGTATGGCTTTAATTATCTTTTCCCATTCCAATTCGGCAAAATAAACATTGTTTTTAAGCTCAAACTGTTTTTTGAGTTTTGTTGATATAACTCCTATTTTTGCTATCTCAATATTGTTGTAAGTATATGTTAAGCCATCGGAAAAAAGCTCGTTTGCAAAACCTGAAATAACCGTCTTTTCAATATTAACACCAAGTTTTATCAATGCATTTTCAACATTAGTTTTCAAATAATAAAAACTAACAGAATTATTTTCTGTATTCCACGATTCGGGGCTACGCTTGCCCGATACAGCTAAAGTAAGTTTTTCGTACTGACTATATTTATTTATGGGATTATCAGAACCACTCTCGCTATTATAAAAATAACAGTTTCCGAATTCATATAGCTTTAAATCGGCATTTTGTCGGTTGCTATTAAACGCAATAGTCTCTAAAGCCCCAAACAGCAGCGTTTGTCGCATTCCGTTCAAATCTTGACTTAATGGGTTTAATATTTTAACAGTATTTTCCTTTTTTAGCGTTTCAAGATTATCGTAGTAATTTGCCTTTGTTAATGAATTGGCCATCATTTCATTAAAACCTGTACTGCTTAATTGATTTGCAATTAACTCCTTAAGTGTATTCTGGTCGGGTTTTGGAACATAAGCCAAAGTGCTGTTTACTTCATTATAAATAGGAACAGTGTTATAACCATAAATACGCAATATTTCCTCAATTACATCACATTCGCGTTGTACATCAACCCTATATGGTGGAACCAACAGTTCTAACACCTCACCATTATCTTTGTTAATCTTAATTTCAAGTGCTTCAATTATTTTAACCACTTTCTCTTTCGGAATTTTCTCGCCAATTAATCGTTCAACCTGTTTTAGGCGTAGTGTAACCTTAAAATCGTTAATCGGGTTAGGATAAACATCAACAATATCAGAGCTTATTTTACCACCTGCAATTTCTTTTATTAACAGCGCCGCACGCTTTAATGCATAAATTGTAATATTTGGGTCAGCACCCCGCTCAAATTGAAATGAGGCATCGGTATTTAACCCGTACCTGCGTGCTGTTTTACGCACATAAACAGGATTAAAGCAGGCGCTTTCAAGAAAAATGCTGGTAGTACTAACGGTAACACCCGATTCAATACCTCCAAAAACACCGGCAATACACATTCCTTTTTCAGCATCGCATATCATCAAATCATTTTCGTCAAGCTCTCTTTGCTCTTCATCTAAAGTTATAAATGGAGTACCTTTTTTAAGGGTTTTTACAATAACCTTTTTTCCTTTTATTTTTGATGCATCAAAGGCATGAAGAGGTTGACCAACTTCGTGCAAAACAAAATTGGTAATATCAACTATATTGTTTATTGGTGTTAACCCTATTGATTTTAACCTATTTTGCAACCAACCCGGCGATTCTTTAACGGTAAGCCCTGTTAATGTAACTCCGGCATATCGCTGACAAGCCTCGGTGTTTTTTACTTCAACAGGAATGGTTAAATCAATGTTGTCAATCTTAAAACTATCAACCGAAACTTTATGATAATCAATTTGTTGCGTTTGTTTTAAATATGCAGTAATATCTCGTGCCACGCCAATGTGTGAACCACCGTCAATACGGTTGGGGGTTAAATCAATTTCAATAATTGTATCATTTTCAATTTTAAAATAATCTTTTGCTTGAGTTCCTATTTTTGCATCATTGGGCAAAACCATAATGCCATCGTGTGATAAGCCTAAGCCAATTTCATCCTCGGCACAAATCATTCCCATTGACACTTTGCCCCTAATTTTAGATTTTTTTATAACAAAGTTTTTGTCACCGTCATATAGAGTTGTTCCTACGGGTGCAACTACAACTTTTTGTCCGGCTGCAACATTTGGTGCTCCGCAAACTATCGGGTATAACTCTTTACCATCGCCCAAATCAACAGTTGTTAAACTCAAATGATCGGAATTTGCATGCTTTACACATGTTTTAACCTCGCCAATTACCAACCCCTCTAAGCCACCTTTAACAGATTGGTACTCCTCAATGCCACCAACCTCAAGTCCGGTATCGGTTAAAACTTCAGATAATTTTTGTGGATTAATATCAATATTAATATACTCTTTTAACCAGTTGTAAGAAATCTTCATAAAAGCTTATGATTTATTTTAAATACAAGCAACAAAAGTAAAGTTTTTTTTAAAAAATCTGTTAACAGGAAACAATCTTTTTAATTGCATTAAAATTATTATCCTTAGACTTTGTTTCTCAGCAAACTCATTCGGAACAGGTGCTGCATTATGCAGGTCAAATTTGCAGTAGTACCAAGCAATTTATGATATAGCTGATTTTGATATTGTATATGTTAAAACATCATTTTCAACCAGCTTGTATTTTACTAAGTAATCAGCTTCTTTCCCTTTTTTACTGACTTTTGTTTTAAAACTTCCGCTATCTGCATCCAATTTAAAGGGTGAAATCTCCATATCATGAAAATCAAGCCCTTTTTCGTAAATTTTAAAAATACTCTCTTTGGCACTCCAGCAGGCTGTTATTTGATTAATATTTTTACACCATGCCAGTTCATTTTTGTTTAAAAACTTGTGCTTTACTTTTTGAACCCTTTCGGCAATGTGTTCCACATCAATGCCCGGGTAATATTTTGCCGATACAATTATTGTAACAAAATGACGCGAGTGTGAAATGGTAATATTTGATTTGTGGTTTTTTAAGTATGGTTTTTGGTTTTTGTTGTGTAAAATTGTTAATCGTTTTTGTAATAGCTCAGTAAGTAGTATTCGGGTTGTAAGCCACTCTTTTTTTCGGTTTTCGTTTGTAATTTTTGCAAACTCTTTTTTTTCATAGGTGCTTAATATATATACAGCTTCAAGCAAGTCAAGAGTTTCCTCTTTTTTCCATATGCCAAGCTGAGTCCCATGCGAAATATTCTCTATGCTATATAGTGCCATTTTATCTCCATTCAAAGGTTTCAATCATATGCACAATATCATTGTTAATATATGATAAAACAGGGGCAAGCGAGTCTTTGTTTGGTGTTACATTAAAATAGAGGGCTCCCCGTATGAAATTTTTGGTACTGTCGGTTAAAAAAAACTGTGTGTTTGATGCGGCATCTCCCTTAATTTCGTATTTAATTCCATAAACTTTTTTTTCGCTGTTAACAAAAACATCTTCAATAATTGCATCGGCTTTTATAGTATGTTTATAAACAAAGTCGCGCGAATCGGCAATGTATTCGTTTAAATTATTGTCAATATTTTTGTAGCTTAAATAAATTGTTGCTTTGTATTGAGGGTATTCAATATTTATCCAGTAAAGTTCATTTTTTGCTTTTCTGTCTCTAATAATTAGGCTTTTTGCAGGAATTTCAAAACTATAAGGCAGTATTTTGGGAGTTTGTTTATATTTTTTCTCAGGCAGGTCAATACGAAAATACCCTCGTGGCTTTGGGGTGTAATTGCGTTGGCACGATGCTGTAATTAGTAATATGACTGAAAAAAAGATAATTCTTTGCATTATTATTATTATTATTTATTTTCAAAGTTTACCCTATGAAATAGCAGAGCTAAAATTTCACAGGGGTTAGAATCGCTTAATTTAAGTATTAGTAACCTCGGTTTGTTATAAACAATGAAGTTAACGTTTAATATGGGTTTTTATTTTTACAATACGGCGTTTGTCCAATTCTTCAATGGTAAATGAAAATTGCTTATAATTAATTTTATCGTACAAGTTCGGAAAATCGCCTTTTATTTCTAGTAAAAGCCCTGCAAGGGTATCTGCATCACCTTTAATTTTATCAAAAACAGAGTTATTTACTTCAAGTATTTTGTAAAAATCATTTAGTAAGGTTTTTCCTTCAAATAAATAATTATTGTCGTTTATTTTGGAGAAGTTTATCTCATCATCATCAAACTCATCCGATATATCGCCCACAATTTCTTCAATTATATCTTCCATAGTAATTATTCCCGAAGTGCCTCCATATTCATCAACAACAATGGCCATATGTATTTTGTCGGTTTGCAGTTCCTTAAGCAATTCGTTAATTTTCTTTTTTTCGGGCACAAAATACGGAGACCTTATTAGTGTTTGCCAATGAAAGCTATCAGATTTATTAAAATGAGGCAACAAATCTTTAATATATAATATGCCTTTAACATTATCAAATGATTTTGTATAAACCGGAATTCTTGAGTATCCTGCTTTTATAATATCACGTAATACCGTTGAAAAGCCTGTGCTAATTTCAATTGTATGTACATCAACACGGGGACACATAATTTCTGAAACTTCAATATTACCAAATTCTATAATGCCTTTTAAAATATCTTTTTCTTCAGCTAACGATTCCGATGTTAATTCTAAAGCGCTGGAAAGGTCATTAATTGATAAATTACTTTTTTTGTTGAAATACCTATCGAATATTTTTGTTGACGATACCAGTGCCAAAGCAAAGGGTTTAAATATAATTAATAAAATTTGTAAAGGTATAGCCATTAAATGTACATACTTATACGAAAATTGATTAGCGTAAATTTTTGGTATTATTTCGCCAAAAAGCAATAGGATAAATGTAATTATGACAACTTGAATTAGAAATCCCAGTAATACTGCCGACCCAAAATCGAAAAGAGAGTTTATAACATAAGTTGATAAAACAACAATAGCAATGTTAACAAAGTTATTTGACACTAATATTGTGGCAAGTAGCTCTTGTGAGTTTGCAAGTAGTTTTGAGGCGGTTTTTGAAGACGTTGATTTACAGCTCTTTATTTTTTCAATTTCATTTGGGCTCAGTGAAAAAAAAGCTACCTCGGAACCCGAAATAAGTGCCGAAAAAAAAAGTAAAATTGCGGTTAATACTATTGATATAATAGCAGCCAAACTAACTGATAAATAGGTAATATTGCTAAAACCGCTTAATATTACCCATTGAGATAAGGGATCGTTTTCCAACTTATTCTATATTAAAACGGAAGATCGTCAGTTTCAAGAGGTTCATCCTTTGTTTCATTTGTTTGTGCATCGTCAGATTGCGGTGGGGGGGGTGTTGCAGGAGTTCCACCTGTAGGTTTTGAATCAAGCATCTGCATTACATTGCCCACAATTTCTGAAATATATCTTTTTGAGCCATCTTGGGCATCATAGGAGCGGTTTGTAATTTTGCCTTCAATATATAGTTTACTGCCTTTTTTAACATATTTTTCGGCAACCTCGGCTAATCCACGCCATAAAACAATATTATGCCATTCGGTTTTTGTGGTTTTATTACCTGTTTTATCCTTATATGTTTCACTTGTTGCCAATGAAAATTGAGCAACAGCTACTCCACTCTCTAAATATTTAACCTCAGGGTCTTTACCAACATTTCCCACTAAAATAGCTTTATTTATCATAATAAACTTTTTTTATAGATTAATTTGAGATAAAATTACAAACTTTTAACATAAAGGCAAATTTTATTTATCGTTCAATATTTATTTAAGTAGCAGTATGATAGTGGTTTTATTTTTTTATACAAAAAAAGTGTAATTGTTTTTATATTCAGAATTATTGATTTATATTTGCCCACACTTTTAGAAAAAGTTAATTTATTGAATATAAAAGATATTTTGAAATGACAAAAGCAGATATTGTTAACGAAATCTCAAAAAATACAGGAATTGAGAAAGTAACAGTTCAAAAAACTGTTGAGGCTTTTATGGATGGAATTAAGTCTTCATTAGAAACTGGTAATAATGTGTACCTTAGAGGATTTGGTAGTTTTATAGTTAAGAAAAGAGCTAAAAAAACTGCTAGAAATATATCTAAAAATACCACAATTATTATACCTGAACATTTTATCCCATCGTTTAAACCGGCAAAAACGTTTGTGAATAAGGTTAAAGATGCAATTAAAAAATAGTTTAATAATTAAATTTACGAATTATGCCTAGCGGAAAGAAGCGGAAAAGACATAAGATGGCCACGCATAAGCGTAAAAAACGTCTTCGCAAAAACAGACATAAGAAGAAGAAATAGTCTTTTTTTTATAAAAAACATTTATAAACCTATAGAGCTTTTGTTCTTTAGGTTTATTGTTTTTAAGTACTTATACAGAAGTACATTCATTTCTCTGTATCTTCAACATTAAAGTGAAAAATTGTGAGTAAGGAACTTGTGATAAACTCATCTTCTTCGGAAGTTGTAATTGCACTTTTAGAAGATAAGAATTTAGTAGAATTAAATAAGGAAAAAAATAGCACCAATTTTACTGTTGGTGATATTTACCTTGGCAAAATTAAAAAAATAATGCCGGGGTTAAATGCCGCATTTATCGATGTGGGATATGAAAAAGATGCCTTTCTTCATTACCTTGACTTGGGTCATCAGTTTCGTTCTCTGAATAAATATCTGAAAATGACTCTTGATTATAGACAAAAAAACTATTTTTTGTCACAATTTCAATTAGAGCCAGATATTGATAAAAATGGTAAAATTCAACAAGTTCTTACTGAAGGGCAATCAATAATTGTTCAAGTAGCAAAAGAACCTATTTCTACCAAAGGTCCTCGTTTGGCATCTGAGATATCAATTGCAGGACGTAATTTGGTATTAATTCCATTTTCTGATAAAGTATCTATTTCGCAAAAGATACAGGATAATGGTGAGCGTGACAGATTGCGCAAGCTTATGCAAAGTATTAAACCCAAAAATTATGGGGTAATTGTGCGTACTGTTGCCGAGAGCAAGAGGGTTGCCGATTTAGATTCTGAACTGCGTGAATTGGTTCAAAAATGGGAAGGTGCTTTTGTTAATATTAAAAACAAGCCACCAAAACTTGTTTTGGGCGAACTTAACCGAACAACTGCTATTTTGCGCGATATGCTAAATAGTGAGTTTAATAGCGTATTCATTAATAATAAAAAATTATATAATGAAATATGCGAGTATATTATGTCGGTGGCTCCTGATAAGAAGAAGATAATTAAACATTACAATGGAAGCCAACCAATATTTGAATACTTTGGACTTGAAAAGCAGATAAAATCATTATTTGGTAAAACTGTAGCCATAAAAAAGGGGGCTTATCTTGTAATAGAACATACCGAGGCTTTACATGTAATTGATGTAAACTCAGGAAACCGTTCCCAATCTGATAGTAATCAGGAGGAGAATGCTATTGACGTTAACCTTGTTGCTGCCCAAGAGATTGCACGCCAACTGCGACTGCGTGATATGGGTGGGATTATTGTAGTCGATTTTATCGATATGCACCACTCTGAAAATAGGCAAAAACTCTTTGAGAAAATGAAAGAGTATATGAGCTCAGATAGGGCAAAACACCATATACTGCCTCTTAGTAAATTTGGGTTGATACAAATAACACGTCAAAGGGTTAGACCCGAAATGACAGTGCAAACAATTGAGCGGTGCCCATCGTGTAATGGCTCAGGCGAGGTGTCGCCAAGTATCCTTTTTGTTGACGAAATTGAAAACCATGTTCGTTGGAGTCTTAAAAAATATAGGTTTAAGCAAATCACTCTAAAATTACATCCTTATATAGCTTCATATTTAACCAAGGGTATATTCTCAATAGGATTCAGGTGGAGAATTAAATACCTTCGCAGGTTAAAAATTAAACCTTCCAACTCAAATGCATTTCTTGAGTATCATTTTATTGATAGTAAAGGAGATAAGATTTTTCTATAATTACAATAAACAAATATGTATTGTATTTGTATAGGTTTGTAAGGCATCTTAAATGCTTTAAAACATAAGATTGTGTGAAAATTTATCTATTAATATTTAACTCTTTTGCAGTCCAAAAATAATACTAATGTTTATTAAATAGATAATAAGCAAATAAAAATTTATAAATTATGAAAAGGATTTTTCAGCGTTTTGCGGCAATAGCAGCGTTAATAGTTTTTTTTCAGGTTGCAATGGCACAGGTGCTACAACCTGTAACATGGCAGTTTGACACAAAAAAAATATCAGATGATGAAGTTGAATTAGTATTTACAGCTACCATTGACAATCATTGGCATTTATATGCACAGTGGCTACCTGAAGGTAACTTTTCATTACCAACCTATTTTGAATTTGATAGCATAGTGGGTGTTGAGCTTATTGATACGGTAATGGAATTATCGGAGGTTCATGAAGCATATGAAGAGCTTGCCGATGCGGTAAGTAGATGGTTTGAACATACTGCAGTTTTTACACAAAAGGTTAAAATTACCGGCAATGTTGCCTATGTTGGTGGCTTTATTGATTATATGAGCTGCGATGATGAGCAGTGCATTAAATTAGATGAGGATTTTGAATTTAAAATTAAAGGAGATCAGGCGCAAATTACTGAGGCTCCAATAGACAATAGTGAAGATAAAAATATTTCGTTATTAACATTTTTTATTTTAGCATTTATTGGTGGGCTTATAGCTATACTTACTCCATGCGTATTTCCTATGATACCAATGACAGTAAGCTTTTTTATGCATAGTGGTGGTCAAAACAAACAAAAAGCCAGAGCAAATGCTTTAATATACGGACTTTCAATAATTGTAATTTATACCGCAATTGGCTCCATAGTATCGGTAACCTTAGGTCCGGAATTCTCTAATTGGTTAAGCACACATTGGATACCTAATATTTTCTTCTTTTTGATATTTATAATATTTGCAGCATCGTTTTTTGGTATGTTTGAAATGGTTTTACCAAGCTGGATGGCAAATAGTGCCGATAAACAGGTAGATAAAGGTGGATTTCTTGGTTCATTTTTCATGGCATTCACTTTGGTGCTGGTCTCTTTTTCATGTACAGCACCTATTGTTGGTAGTATTTTAGTTCTATCGGCCGACGGAGAGGTAATTAGACCTGTTATTGGAATGATAGGCTTCTCTTTGGCATTTGCTATCCCATTTACATTTTTTGCATTTTTCCCATCTAAATTGGGCAATTTGCCAAAATCGGGTGGTTGGTTAAATTCTGTTAAAGTTGTACTCGGATTTATTGAAGTTGCACTTGGTTTTAAATTTTTGAGCATAGCCGATCAAACTTACCATTGGGGCATTTTAGACAGGGAGGTTTATCTTGCAATATGGATTGTTACTTTTGCCTTGCTTGGATTTTACCTGTTAGGCAAGCTTAAATTTGCTCACGATAGCGAAGTTAAGTTTATTTCGGTTCCGCGATTAGGTATGGCAATTATTGTATTTAGCTTTGTCGTTTATTTGATACCAGGTATGGTTGGCGCTCCATTAAAAGCCCTTTCGGGATATTTGCCACCACAAGCAACACACGATTTTGACATAGAAAACATAGTAAGAGAAAATACATCCACAATTCAATATAGCGATGGCATAAACCAAAACAGCATTAATAATTCATTTTGTGAAGAACCAAAATTCAATGACATTTTGCACCTTCCTCATGGTATAAAAGGTTATTTTGATTATGAGCAAGGGTTAGCATGTGCCATATCTAAAAACAAACCTATTTTTATTGATTTTACAGGACATGGCTGTGTTAATTGCCGTGAAATGGAAGCCAGAGTTTGGGGAGATAAAAAGGTTTTGAAGATGCTAAAAAATGATTTTGTTGTAATTGCCCTATATGTTGATGATAAAAAAAGATTGCCTAAAGAGGATTGGATTAAATCGAAATATGACGGAAAGTGGAAAAAGTCGATTGGTAAGAAAAATGCCGATTTTCAAATATTCAATTATAATATTAATGCCCAACCATACTATTGTTTATTAGATACTAAGGGCGAATTGTTGGTTGACCCAATGGCATACGATTTAAACGTTAGTAATTTTGTTGAATTTCTTGAAAAAGGAATGGAAGAATTTAAAAAAAGACAGTAAATACAAATTATCATAATTACCAATAAATGAGGTGTGTCTGTTAAAACTTGACACATCTCATTTTTTTTTATTCAATATTTCAGACACTTTTTCTATTTTTCATAAAAATTGTTTATATTTTTATAAAAAATACTCAATCAAAAATATGAGAAGATTAATTATTACATTTATTTTTTTTTTATTTGGGGCAACTCTATTTGCCGAGGGTATTGTTTATATTAACGAAACAAACAACGATAAAGCATTTGACCTTTCGGGGAATGTGTTTTATTTGATTGATAGTTCCAACCAATATTCGTTTGAGCAGGTTTTAAGCAGTGAATTTGATAGCAAGTTTACACAATCGGATAAGCCAACTTTTGTGTATTACTTAAATGCGCCAAGCCAGTGGTATAAAATTAAAATACAAAATAATACAAATCAAATACAGCAGGTAGTACTATCAATTAACAATCCGATTATTACCGACATTACCTTTTTTAATACGTTTGATTCATTATATTACCATACCGGTTTTTTTCATCCATTTATGCAAAGGCAAATTGTTTTTCAAAACTATTTGTTTAAAATAAAAATTAAATCGGGGCAACGCGGTACTATCTGTTTAAAAGTAAACATGCAATTGCTGCCCGAGTATTTGCCTATTTCTTTAATGCCTGAAAAGGTTGTAGTAAATAAACTGCGAATTAATGCATTTGCCGAAGGATTGTTTTATTGTATCCTTTTATTTTTTCTTCTTATGATTATCATTTTGTGGCGTTCGGAAAAACTGCGCTCATATTGGTTTTTATTTGGTATTGTAGTTGTATTGGGGTTAATAAGCCTTTGGCGCGATGGACACCTTTTTCATTATTTGTGGCCAAACTATCCAATGGTAAATTATATGGTTGGGCGGTTGCTTTATCCTATTTTAGTGTTTTTTATATTGCTTTTTGAGTTTAACTACTTAAAAATCCGAAAAGTAAATAAACACCTTACTCAACTTGTTAAATTTGGGTTGTTATTATCGGTTATTTTTGCTGTGTTACAATTATTCGTTAGTTCTAATAATTTGTTTTTTTATGGGTATAGGTTTTTGTTAATAGTATTGTTTATTGCTATTATTTGGGGTATTTATGTAAATAGAAAAAATAAAATTCCTTTTTTCAATCAATATAGTTTAGCTTTAGTGCTAATTGTTGTGAATTTGGTTATACCTGCTTTTTTTCTTGTAGAATCGTTTGGTATAGGGTTTTACGATTTGCAAATTTCTACTATTGCAACTACATTGTTTTTCTTTATTATGATTTTTATTTTTATCTCTAAATTTCAAAACTCACGCTTAGAGGTTATCGATTTGAATAAAAATTTAGAACAACTGGTTGAGAAGCGTACATATCAGCTTAATTCTCAAAAAGAAGAATTGACATCACAGCATGAAGAGTTAATACAGCAAAAAGATACATTGCAAACCCAACGTGAAGAGTTAAGGGCGCAAAAGGAGTTGTTGGAAGTGAAAAATTATGAGTTGGGAAAACTATCGTTGGTTGCAAGTAAAACCGATAATTTAATATACATATTTTTGCCAAACGGACAACTTGATTGGTTTAATAATTCGTTTAGTTTGCAATTGGGCATGACCCTTGAAGAATACCATAGAGATGAACCATTGAACATTGTTGGAATTAGTTCAAATAAAAATATAAGGCATGTGCTAAATACATGTTTGCAAGAAAAATCTGTTGTGTCATATGAATCAAAAATGGTTAATGAAAACAACCATGAAATGTGGTATCATACTACGCTTACACCAATATTAGATGAGCGTGAAAATATTAACTATTTAATTGCAATTGATACAGATATTACAAAACTTAAGCAATATGAAGAAGAATTAAACCGGCAGCGCAAAGATGCTGAGCTACAAAGAAATTTGGCAATTACCAGTAAAGAGGAGCTTGAAGTACGTCAGATTGAGGTTACCGATAGTATTAGGTATGCAAAAAGAATACAAACAGGTATTATGCCTAAAGTGAAGCAAATTCAGCGCGATTTTCATGATAGTTTTGTATTGTTTCTTCCAAAAGATATTGTTAGCGGCGATTTTTACTGGTATCACCGAATTGAGGATAAATATTTTATTGCAGCTGTTGATTGTACCGGACATGGTGTACCTGGTGCATTTATGTCAATTATTGGCACATATCTGTTAAACTCTATTATTATTTATAATGGTGTTACCGATGCTGCTGAAATTCTGAAACAGTTAAACCGTAAAATTAAAATTGCCCTAAAGGCTGATAGCAGGTCGCAAACAAGCGATGGTATGGATATATCAATTGCTATTGTTGATAAAAATGAAAAAACCGTAGAATTTGCCAGTGCGCTTAGACCTATTTATCTTTTTAATAATGGTAATTTTATTGAAATTAAAGGCGATAAAATTCCAATAACAAGCAGCATATCGGGTACAAGCATAACCTCTTTTACTAATCATAATTACCCATTTAACGAAGGAGATATGTTTTATCTTTTCTCTGATGGTATTATTGACCAGTTTGGAGGCAAAACCGGAAAGAAATTCTTAACCAAACGTTTTAAACAGTTGCTTTTTGAGATAAATCCGCTTGTGATGAGAGAGCAAAAAGATATTATTAAAAAGGCTTTTGATGACTGGCGTGGCGAAAATGAGCAGGTCGATGATATTCTTGTAATGGGTGTTAGGTATAAAGACTAATAAGAGTTGAGAAGTTTAGAATTGCTCAATTTAGTATCTTAATAATATTTCCTGAAAAACAACTTTACACAGTTAGGATATTACCATCTCCACTCAATCTCATTCAATCTCACTCAATCTTATTCAATCTCACTCAATCTTATTCAATCTTGCTCTACTCCATTTTAAGTTCTCCATCCTCATATTCCTTAAATATTTTTGACAATTCAGCCATAAATACCGATAGTTTTCCTACCGATGATAATGTTTCTTTTGAAATATTTTGCTTTTTAAGCTTTAACAGATAAAGCCCATAAATAGTGTTTAAAATAATATCAACATCATTTAAGCCTTGTTCTTGCTTTTGCTTTAAGTCATTAATAATTGGTATAATACTTTTGTATTGGGTTTGGTATGCTAAATGCTTATTGTTTTGCATTAAATACATATGAAACTCAAAAACCTCATTAGTTTTATTCGTAATTATACTTAAATGCCCTTTTTCTTTTAGCTTTTCTTCTTCCATTAAATCCGACAATCCGAAATACCAATCTTTTATCTCGGTTTTTGTGGTGTCATCGGTATTGTACTGGGTAACCAGTTTCGATTCAATAATTGCTTTGTTAAAATTGCAGGCTCTTATTAAATCTTCAATCTGAAACATGTACAGTAAATACTCGCCTATATTTGTTTTTATTTTTTGTTTTGCTACTATCATTATACTTATTTATGGGTGTACAATTAAGTGTTTGCTTTTTCAATTACTTCTACAATCAAAAATAGCACATTGTAAATCTTAAATATTTGAGGTTTACAATGTGCTATTTTTGATTTAAGATTTTAAAATCATTCAAATTATGAAAAATCCTTAATATTATATGAATTTATAGATGTGCTTTATGGTAAGAATTCATCTATATGCTTTAATGCTTATTTACTACGTATTGTTATAGACTTGGTGCAATCAATATCCTACCAACTGCCGCTGGCACCGCCACCGCCAAAGCCACCTCCGCCAAAGCCACTAAACCCTCCGCCTCCGCCAAAACTGCCCGAGCCCGATGAGAAATTACTAAATCCTGATCCGTGATGCGAGCCGCTGCCCATTAAAAACAGCGCAGTCCATAAAGGTAGGTTGCTTCTGCTGCCCATACTGTTGTACCTTGACCTTCGCGACCGCCCAAATATACTTGTTATTGCAAATAAGAATATTGTAAAAACTATCATTCCTCCTGCAATCGAGCCCCCATTTTGTTCTTGATAACTTTGTGCTGTAAACTCACCTTTTGTTAACGACATGCAAATATCAACAGCACTATTAATGCCATTGTAAATATTACCTTTCTTAAAATACGGTATCATTTCATTATCAATAATTTGGTTTGCCGTTGCATCGGGTATTAGCGGTTCAATGCCATAACCTGTTTGCAGGGTTATTCTACCAGGGCTATTGCCTATTCTTGGTTTAAAAACAATTACAATACCATTATCGTTTTTGTTTTGCCCAACTCCGTAACCTTCACCTATGCGTTGTGCAAAGTCGCCAATATCAAAGCCGTTTAAGTCAGGCGTAGTGTATACTAGTATTTGTGTTGATGTTTCGCGGCTAAACTTGTTTAACTTATTTTTTAGCGATGCAATTTCCGAATCAGAAAAAACATGGGCATTATCAATAACAAGCTCTTGTTTTTTTGGTTTGGCAAAATTATTTTGAGCTACACTAACGGCAGTATTACTAAATACAAACATCAGTAAAGTAGCAGATATTATTGTAAATGATTTTTTAAGTTCCATTTTAATGTTTTTTTTGTTTTTAAATACCACTATTTATTTGCCAAACGATATATCATCCGACAACTCATTAACATCACCATCCTGATAAGGAAAATGCTTTTTTAATTGGTTGCCTGCCATTATAATACCTTGCGATAAGCCTTCAGTATGGTTAGCTTCTTTAAAATAAGATATAACAGTGTTGTTTATTTCATCCCAAAAGCCATCGGCAACTTTTGCATTTATTCCGGCATCGCCAATAATTGCAAATTTATGACTGTTAATAGCTACGTAAAACAGTACACCATTGCGTAATTCTGTTTTATGCATCTGTAATTTGCTAAATACCTCTGTTGCCCGGTCAAGTGTGTCAATTTTACACTTATTTTCAATATGCACACGAATTTCACCCGATGTATTTAGTTCGGCATTTTTAATGGCATCGGTAATCTGCTTTTTTTGTTTGGTGTTAAAAATTTTTGATGCTCCCATTGTAAGTTAGATTAATAGTAATGAGTAAAAAGTAATGAGATTTAAGATAGTAAAATCGTAATCCTTATAGAAATTGCTGTAATTATTTGCTTTATAATTATTAAAACTTTACTTCAGGAGCTTTTTCGGCACCGGAAATAGATTTAAAGTACTCTTTTTTATCAAAGCCAAACATGTTGGCATAAATGTTTTTTGGGAACAGCCTAATAAATGCATTGTATGCTTTTACCGATTCGTTGAATTTTCTGCGTTCAACCGTAATTCTGTTTTCTGTCCCTTCTAATTGAGCCTGTAAATCGCGAAAATTTTGGTTTGCTTTTAAATCTGGATAGCGTTCAACCACAACCATAAGTTTTGATAATGCCGAGCTTAACCCATTTTGGGCTGCCTGAAATTGCTGTATCGAGTTAGCATTTAGTTTACTTGCGTCAATAGTGGTACTTGTAGCTTTTGCACGGGCTTCAATTACGCCTTCAAGTGTCTCCTTTTCGTGTGTTGCATACCCCTTTACGGTATTAACCAAATTTGGTATCAAATCTGCTCTGCGCTGATAAACATTTTCAACCTGACTCCAGTTGGCCGAAACTTGTTCATCCATCATGGCCATAGCATTATAACTGTTTTTTACTCCCGAGTAAAAGAATATAATAATGAGTACAATACCTCCTATTATTAGCCATTTTTTTTGTTGTTTATTCATGATAAATATTTTTTAATTTAGTTTTATAACGTAACCTCTATCAAATTTGGTACAAATATTTTAAAATAGCCAATAAAACAAAAAAGACCGCCATGTTGGCAGCCTTTTTTTTGTATATATTGAATTATAATTATTTTGATACCTTCTCAAGCCATTTTAACATAAATATTATGGTAAACATTGAAATTGCTGTAGCTATAATAAATATACTCCATGTCATCCAAATTGGAATTGTTTCGTATAAAACAGCGCCAATCCATAATAAACCATTGCCTAATGCTGTAGCACCTAACCAACCGCCTTGCATCATACCTTGATATTGTGGGGGTGAAACTTTTGACACAAATGATATACCCATAGGACTAATAAAAAGCTCAGCTACAGTTAAAATAAAATATGTACCAAGCAACAAGTATGGAGCTACACGTTCTGCATCTATTAATGGTGTGCCTCCGGCTGCAGGGCTAATTGTTTCAAATAATGGTAAGCCGAAAGAACCGAAAGCCATTACAACAAAACCTAATGAAGCAATCCCCATACCAATAGCCATTTTCTTGGGAGTTGATGGTTCTTTTCCTTTTGCTCTTAGCCAACCAAATATTCCTACAATAATTGGAGTTAAGAATACCACAAAAAATGGATTCATTGATTGAAATATTTCAGCTGAAAACTCCCATGATCCAATTCTTAGCAGGGTATAATCTTTTGCAAACAAAGTCATTGTTAGTCCATTTTGATGGAAAGAAAACCAAAAGAAAATTACAACTGCAAATACTGCTAATAAAGCATACATTCGTTGTTTAATTTCTTGTGCTTCCATTTTTACCTCTTCTTTTGAGTATTCGGTTGTTTTGCTTGCACCTTTAGGATCTGGAAATTTCCTTTTGTTTTTAAGGTAAATAACAAGTGATATTAGCATTGCAAAAATAGCAGTACCAAATGCATAGTGGAATCCAGTATTAAATACATCTAAATAGTTATTTGCAAAAACAGTTAAATCGCCAACAACAGCACCACTTGCTTTATCTGCATAGTTTTGAAATGCTTGAATAGATGATTCTGAAATTGTACCATTTAGATAACTATGACAGAATTCAGGTAAGTTTGCGTTATACTCTAAATGGTTTTTTCCTAACCACCAGTTTCTCATAACTATAGCTGCAATTGGTGCGAAAATGGCACCAATATTAATAAATGCATAAAATAGTGAGAATCCGGAATCTCTTTTTGATTCATATTTATCATTATCATACATTTGACCTACTAATGCTTGCAAATTTCCTTTAAATAATCCGTTACCAAAAGCAATAATAGCAAGACCTATTAGCGTAATTGTTAAAAAAACAGGAACACTGGCAACGGGAGTGGGAGTTGGAATTGCTAAAACTACATAGCCACCGGCCATTAATAACAAGCCAACTAATATTGTCCCTTTAAAATTGTTAAGTTTATCAGCAATTATACCTCCTACAAGAGCTAAAATATAAATTGAGAAATAAAATACTGAGTAAATAATACCAGCATTAGTTCCTGCTAAATTAAATTTGGCTTGTAAGAATAGAACCAAGATTGCCATCATAGTATAAAATCCGAACCTCTCACCCATATTGGTTAGTGCGGCTGGAATCAGTCCTTTAGGATGTCCTTTAAACATAGTTTATAATTTTTAATTTTTTAATAAATTTCAGAATCAGCAAATATATGAATCTTTTTTATGTAGCCAACTGTTTTATGTCTTTTGAAAAACATTTTGTGCTTTATATTTTTATGATATACAATAATTAATTAACTTTATACATAATTAGTGCTTGCACTAAGTTATAGCCTATTGTTAAATTTTAAGCCGATAAAACGTTCATGATTTTAGAATTATTAAACTTACCTGCCTGAATAAGCCTGCCTGAACAATTCGGGCAGGTCAGGCGGGCACATAGCCTGCCTCAAACTTGATTCGGGAATCATGATTAAAATATTTTATCAGCGACCATCTGCGGTCTCTGCGGTAAAAATATAAACAGATAAAGCTTAATTTTCTTAATGCCTTAAAGGTTTTAAAAAATTACTCATGAAAATTTTAAACACACAACAAACAAGAGATTGGGATAGTTACACTATTGACAATGAGCCCATTTTATCTATTGATTTAATGGAGCGTGCTGCGCAACAACTATTCAAATGGGTAGCAGAGCACTACTCGCGTGAAGATTCATTTGTAATTTTTGCAGGTTCCGGAAATAATGGAGGCGATGCTCTTGCACTTGCCAGGCTTTTATACAATGGAGGATATCTGAGTTTAAGGGTTATTATTTTGCGCATTAGCAGTAAATGCTCTAATGATTGTTCTATTAACCTTAAACGGATAAAAGCTTTAAAAAAAGTAGATGTTTATACATGTAAAAAAGGTGATGAGTTTACTGAAATTGGGCATGATGAAATAGTTATTGAAGGTATTTTTGGTTCGGGGTTAACAAGGTCGGTTACAGGTTATTGGGGTAATTATATTCAACATATAAACAATTGCTCGTCTGAAATTATTTCTATCGATATTCCATCGGGGATATTTGGCGATGATAATTCTAATAACAATGGTGCAAAAATAAAAGCCGATTTAACATTAACTTTCCAGTTTTCAAAACTCTCCTCTTTTTTTGTTGATAATCATGATTACTTTGGAAAATGGTTTGTGCTTGATATAGGTTTGCATGCCGGTTATTTAAGTATTGTTGATGCAAATCTTTTTTTGATAAAAGAGAGCGATGTTAAAAATTTAATTAAATCGCGTAAAACTTTCGACCATAAAGGTATATATGGACATGCTTTTTTAATTGCAGGCAGCTATCAAAAAATGGGAGCAGCGGTGCTTGCCGCTAAGGCTTGCTTACGTTCTGGCGTAGGATTGGCAACGGTTCATGTACCCGAATCGGGTCGCGAAATTATTCAAACAGCTGTACCCGAAGCTATGGTTTGTATAGATGAAACCGAAATGAATTATTGCAGAGAAAAAATGCTTGAAAGTTATACCGCTGTTGGTATAGGTCCGGGTATTGGTAAAAAAAAGTCGATGAAAAACGCACTTAAAAAACTTTTTGAAACTAATACTAAACCCGTTGTTATTGATGCCGATGCACTGAATATTCTTTCAGAGAATAAAGATTGGTTGAGGCTAATTAATGAAAATGCCGTGTTAACTCCTCATCCCGGCGAGTTTGACCGTTTGACAAAAAAACATAAAACTTCATATGAAAGATATGAAAAGCAAATTGAATTTTCGAAAAAATATAATGTTGTTGTGGTATTAAAAGGTGCATATACCAGTATATCAGATTCATTAGGTAATGTGTATTTTAATTCAACCGGAAACCCCGGAATGGCTACTGCCGGAAGTGGCGATGTTTTAACCGGAATTATTTTATCTTTGCTTGCCCAAGGCTATAAACCTGTTGATGCTGCTAAAATTGGCGTTTTTTTACATGGAATGGCGGGCGATTTTGCAGAAAAAGAAAATGGACAAGAGGCTTTAATCGCATCTGATATAATTAAACACCTAGGTAAAACGTTTAAAACAATATTAGATATTTGATAACTTATTGTGCAATTAAAATATAGCATTTGGCGTTTTTTTGCAAATACTTTATTTTTACTGAAGTTTAGCACAAAATATAAAAAGAATTATATGAAGCGTTTTGCATTTGTTTTTTTTGTTACAATTCTATGTTTAACAGGTTTCTCTCAAAAAAATGGGGATGTTAATTGTGAGGTTAGGCAGGTAACTTCAAAGCTATTGGTTAGTGGCAGTCAAATGTTTTATGTTTTGCCTAAAAATGCAATTAGGATAGATATAACATTAAAAAAGACCACCCAATTTAAGGGTCCTTACAGTAAATATGCACAAAAGTATTTGAATATAGGCGAAGGTGTCATTTTAATGAATGATGAGTTTTTTACAATTGAATCGGTAAGTTTTAATAGATTTAGCATACCTGATTCAAGCAGGTTTTATTCATTAAACTGTACAGGGTACAATGATTTACCATTATTGCAGCTAAACCACGATGGAGTATTGATAGGATGCAATTTGAATACTCCTGTAAAAGGGTACTCTACAGAAGGCTCTTTGTTTTTAAAACCTTACCCTAAAACCGAAGAGTTTCAATTTGTTGATTTAGGAGTAAAACCATTTTTTACTGAGAAAACAAAAAAAATGTTTAAATATGTTCAAACAGATACTGTTCCTGTAAAAGTACCCTATACAAAAACAAGTTTACAGCCTACATCAGATGATTTTAATGCAGATGAAGTTTCAGCTCTTATTCGTAAAATACGAAAGCGCAGAATGAAACTTGTTATGGGGTACAAAGATGAAACATTTGCAGTTGATGGCGAAGCAATGAAAAAAATGGTTGAAGAGCTTGATAATTATGAAAAAAGGTATTTGGAGCTATTTGTTGGTAAAACCATTGAAAAACAATACACCTATTCTTTTTATTATGAGCCCGAAGAAGATTCTGATGCTGAACAGAAAATTATTGGATGGTTCTCGCAAAGCAAGGGGTTAAGTGTAATCAAACTTAATATAAGACGTAGCGATTATCAACCTTTGGTGGTAAAATCGCAAACTTTAGGAAAAGTGCCCGATAGCGAAATTCAAGTTATTGATAACACACAAAAAAATCCATTCCCAATTAAATACGGTTTATATTATCGAATTCCCGGTCGTATTAGTATGTGTTTGTATCTTGTTGACCGTAAAATTGCATGCTGCCAGATAGAGATAGCGCAAAAAGGCAGAGTTATCCCTTTGCCTGTTGGTTATTTGAATAATCAAAAATACTCAATTGAGTTTTATCCCGAAACAGGGGCTCTTAAAGGCATCTATTTAAATTCATTCTAAATTTAAAATCTATTTTATTATATAGCTAACAATCAACATGTTTAGCTACTATGTTATTGTTAATAATATAATTAGCCATTAATGAATGTAATTTGAATATAATTCACAACTCATCTTTAATTAAAAGTTTTATCTTTGCCGTTCAATTCAAAAAATAAGTTTTTTATGAAAGGTTATAAGATTATTGTTCTTGCTAAACAGGTTCCTGATACACGGAATGTTGGTAAGGATGCCATGAAAGCAGATGGAACTGTTAACAGGGCTGCTCTTCCTGCAATTTTTAATCCAGAAGATTTGAACGCCCTTGAACAGGCATTGAGGATTAAAGACAATTACCCGGGTACAACGGTTACCGTATTAACTATGGGACCGGGGCGTGCTGCCGATATTATTCGAGAAGGGCTTTACAGAGGTGCTGATAATGGATATCTTTTAACCGACCGTGCCTTTGCCGGCTCCGACACTCTGGCTACTTCTTATGCCATATCATGTGCCATAAAAAAAATGGAGTATGATATTATAATTGCCGGACGTCAGGCAATTGATGGAGATACTGCACAGGTAGGACCTCAGGTAGCCGAGAAGCTGGGCATTCCACAAGTTACATATGCCGAGGTTGTTGAAAAAATTGAGAAAAACAAAATAACAATAAAACGAAGGTTAGAGCGTGGTGTTGAAACTGTTATAACCCCAATGCCTTGTGTTGTTACTGTAAATAGTTCGGCAGCGGAGTGTCGTTCGCGAAATGCAAAATATTTAATGAAGTTTAAACATGCAAAAACCATTACCGAGCTGCAAAGTGCCGATGAAGATTATATTAAACTTCACGACAAGCCATATTTAAGAATTGTTGAGATGAGTGTTGCCGATGTTGAAGCCGACACCAAATGGTTAGGGCTTGCAGGGTCGCCAACAAAAGTAAAAAGCATACAAAATGTAGTTTTTGCTGCCAAGGAGGCTAAGAAATTAGAAGCTGACCAAAAAGACATGGACTGGCTGATGGGTGAATTATTGGCAAATCATACACTTGGCTCGTAGCCAACATAGGTTTAATTAAAAATGGAAAATATAATGGACAACATATTTGTTTTTTGTGAAATGGATGAAGGGAAAGTGGCAGACGTAAGTCAAGAGCTGCTTACCAAAGGCAAAAGCCTTGCCAATGAACTAAAATGTGAGTTAGAGGCAATTGTTATAGGATATGATTTAAAAGGCATTGAGTCACAAATTACCCCTTATGGAGCCGATGTAATTCATGTTGCCGATGATAAAAAACTGGAGCATTATTTAACATTGCCATATAATTCAATACTTGTTGACCTGTTTAAAAAGGAGAAACCTCAAATTGCACTTTTTGGAGCCAGCCCTATTGGTCGCGATTTAGGACCGCGTGTATCGTCGGAACTCTTTTCAGGTTTAACAGCCGATTGCACAAGTTTGATTATTGGCGACCACGAAGATAAAAAAGCCGGTAAAAAATATAAAAACTTATTGTATCAAATACGTCCGGCCTTTGGCGGAAATATTATAGCAACTATTATTAACCCCGATTGCCGTCCGCAAATGGCAACAGTGCGCGAAGGGGTTATGAAAAAAGAGATTTACAGCAAAAATCATAAAGCAAAAGTAAAACAAATTGACCTTTCAAAAATTTTGACCGATGCCGATTTTATTGTTGAAATTATTGAGCGCC
>CBDUWQ010000034.1:0-25773 GCA_965370965.1 uncultured Bacteroidales bacterium | reverse complement strand
CCAAATAAAGTTATATAATAAATTGAAATTATATTAAAATCAATATTATTATACCTGTCTGTTGCAGGCCAATGTCAATAAGTTAAGGTGTAATTATCAGAATATAAAGACAATATAATTTATTGAATAAGGTAATGAGGTTGTTTTTAAAACTAATAAAATTTCTATTATAGTTAAATAAAATATGCTAATTTTCAATGGTATAAACTGCATCAATTGAGCGATAGCAAAATCACAAGTTCCTTTAATAATAGTATTATTATGTATAATAATTAACTCCTGCATTATGCAGGATAAGAACCTTATTTTTATAGTTTTTTACTTTAGTAGAATAATTAATACTGAGAGATGCTAATTTTATTTATTTCAAATCTTAACATTGTAAATAAATAAAAATAAGCTATTTATCGGTTAACTTATTGGCTTTGGTTGCAGGCAGTCTAATAGAGGATGCCTATAGAATTTTAAATTAATAAAGGTTAATAAATTGCCCCTCTTTTATCTTTTAGTAAATCATCTAAAAGGTAATCTTCAAACCTCATAAGCTTATCAATCTGCCCATTGGGTCCCATTTCAATAATGCGGTTGGTTACCGTATTAATAAAACGGTGGTCGTGGCTTGCCATTAATATTTGCCCGCCAAATGTTTTTAAATTGTTGTTAAAAGCCTGAATGCTTTCCATATCCAAGTGGTTTGTAGGGTGATCAAGAATTAGGGTATTGGCTTTTGTGAGCATCATTTTGGCAATAATACAGCGAACTTTTTCGCCGCCCGAAAGCACAGTGCATTTTTTATAAACCTCGTCGCCCGAGAATAACATTTTTCCTAAATCGCTACGCAATGTCATCTCTAGAGTATCTTCGCAGTAGGGGGCAATCCAGTCCATAAGCGTAACCTCTTTTTCAAAATATTCACTGTTGTCCATTGGCAAATATGCCTTTGTAATGGTTTGCCCCCAACGGAAAGTGCCGCTATCGGGTTGCAGGCGTTCGCTAAAAATTTCAAAAAGGGCTGTCATTGCACGGTTGTCGCGAGAGTGGAAAATTATTTTATCGCCTTTTTCAATGTTAAACGTCAAATTTTTAAACAGGTACTCACTGTTAACCGAATATGACAAGTTCTCTACCTCGAGCACCACATTGCCTGCCGGTCGTTCCTGCTTAAAAATAATTCCGGGGTAACGACGTGTCGATGGCTGAATATTTTCGATATTCAATTTTTCGAGCATTTTTTTGCGACTTGTGGTTTGTTTGGCTTTGGCAACATTGGCACTAAAACGCCTTATAAATTCTTGCAGTTCTTTCTTTTTTTCTTCGGCCTTTTTGTTTTGTTGTGTTATTTGGCGAGCAGCCAACTGGCTCGATTCGTACCAAAAAGTGTAATTGCCAGCATAAACTTCAATTTTGTTGTGGTCAATATCCAAAATATCGGTGCAAACATTATCCAAAAAGTGGCGGTCGTGCGATACAACAATTACCGTATTATCAAAATTCGACAGGTAATTTTCAAGCCAAAGTACAGTTTCAAGATCAAGGTCGTTGGTAGGCTCATCTAATAGCAGGTTGTCGGGGTTTCCAAATAAAGCCTGTGCAAGCAAAACTTTAACTTTTTCTTTTCCGGTAATATCGCTCATAAGCTTTTGGTGCAAATTTTCTTTAATTCCCAATCCGCTCAGCAGTTGTGCTGCATCATTTTCGGCACTCCAACCATTCATTTCGGCAAATTTTTCTTCAAGCTCGGCAGCTTTAATACCATCTTTTTCGTCAAAATCGGGTTTTGCATATAATGCATCCTTTTTGTTACGTACGTCATAAAGCTCATTATAGCCCATAATAACCGTTTCAAGTATTGTAAACTTGTCAAACTCAAAGTGGTTTTGACTTAAAACTGCCATACGTTCGCCGGTTCCCATATGAATGGTTCCGGTTGTGGAATCTAAATTGCCCGACATCATTTTTAAAAAAGTTGATTTGCCGGCACCGTTTGCACCAATAACACCATAGCAATTGCCGGGCGTAAATTTTACATTTACATTTGCAAACAAAGGTTTTTTATCAAATTGAATTGAGAGGTTTGAAACTGTTATCATGTTTTATTAAATATTATATCTGCCTTATTATTTTGAGGGCGCAAACGTACAAAAAGAATATTGCAAGAGGAAAAGTTTTTATGAAAATATTTTTGGCAGTTGATGATTATTGAAAAGACAACTAAATTAACGACATGCAGTTTTTTTTAGTAGTTTAATAATAATTATTTTGCAACCCTGTAACCCACTTCAATTTATTCTGGATGTTTTTTAGTAAAAATCTCTTGAAACAGTGGCTCCAATTTTTCAGCAATTATGTGGTGGCCAAGATTCTTTTTCAAAATTTTTAGGTTGTGCCGCACCACTTTGTTCCGATAAGGAAAATCAGTTAACAGGCGATAAGCCTCATCAACCAATTTTGGTGTTAATACACAATTATCGACAGCCGGAAGGATAAATCCTATTGGTTCAATTTCGGTTTTAAAAACCTTGTATTTATTTATAACCGCCGGAACGCCAAATGATATAAGCTCAAGCAGGTTGTTTCCAAAGCCTTCAACCTCGCTAAAGTAGGTGCCAATTCCACCTTGAGTGGCAACAATGCCGGGGAGTTCGGAAAATTTGTAGTATTTTTTATCAACAATAATATCGCGGTGCGATAAAATAATTGATTCACCCATAATAAATATAACATTTGCCGTGGGGTTTTCGCTTAATAAATTTTGATAGTATTCATTCAACCATCCTTTATAATAGTGCTGCTCATCGCCCGAATGACCGGTAACCAATAAAACCACACAACCTTTTCTGCCTTCGCTGTTAAACTTATTATCAAGTTTAAATGCCAGTTCAATTGCTGTTTCAATTTTTTTGCGGGGTACAATTCTTGTGTGCTGAATTAATATGGCAGCATCGTCTAAAGTATAGCCCTGCTTGTTTAAATGTTTTAATAATCCGCAATCTTTCCAAAACGATTTATTATACCTATCAACCTCCGGAGCCACAAATCCTTTTTCATTGGGTTTATCACAAATACATTCGGCAGCACTGGTATTAGGCACCACCACCGATCTCGATTTAAAGAAAGACTTGGTAACACCTGAGTTGAATCTTGAAAATATTTTTTTACCAAGTTCAATTTGCTGGTGATTTATAAATGCTATCGCATCAATGTAGGTTCCGGGCAAATATTTCAAATATTTTTTTACTACACTATTTGGGTTTGAAAAAATACTACGCTCAAAATAGGAGTCGTGCCACCATACCATTAGTTTTGGCCAAATAAAATTTTGCTTACGCAGATCATCAAAATAATAACCCAAACCTACTGCGGTAATAAAATTATATGGGTGCGATGTGTTATGGGCAATTATCAGGTCAATACCATTATCATTTACCCAGTTGGCAATTATCTCTTTAGCATATATTGATTCTTTGTGGATGCGCTCATCGAGGTCAGACGCCGGTTTTTGGTTAAAGGTTGCAATTATTTCGGTGTGTAGTTCGTTTTTATGCCAAAAAACCTCATTAATTTCGGCATTAAACCTTGGCGACGAGTGTGCCGCAAGAAAAAAAATATTTCCGAGCCTAATGCCCATATGGTTAACCATAGCGTGAACGGTTTGGTCAATTACTATTGAAACGCCATCGTTTTTTCCTATTAATGAGTGGATAATGCCTATGCGCAGATTTGATATATTCATAAGTGCCGGTTTTGTAAATTACATTATTTGATACTAAACTAATGTGTAAACTTAGTAAATTTTTGTGTTATTTTGTTTTGCTTGCGCCCTTTCAGACATATGCGTTTATAACCTGATTAATTCATAAATTTTCTCAAAAGATAATTATACATTTGATTATCAGATAAAATGATTGATTTTGTAAAAATAATATTTTTTGAGAAAATTTCCGAGTGCATTTATTTTAATGCATCTGTTTCGTTGCGAAACCCTTAAAATATAAAGATATATCTTCGGATTCCGATGCCTTACAGCTACATCAAACTAAACGCATGAATTATTCAGGATAAGTAGTAATTTATCTAATTACAAATAATTTCAAGCAACTGATTAAGTTCTGTTAAAATAAAGTCGGGTTTTAAGTCTTTACATCTTTTATCATTCTCATGTAACCTCAGTGATCTGCTGTCGCCTGCAAACAGGGCAGTTTTAAAACCAAGTTGTTTGGCTGTCCATATATCTTTGAGCATATCGTTACCAATAAATAATACCTCGTGGGGAGAAAAATCGTATTTTTCATTAAGGTTTTTGGCCAGTATATCAAATAATCTTGTATCGGGTTTTGAACGCAATAATTTATACGAAAAAACCGAAATATCAACATCAAACCCTTCAATATCAGAAGTTGCAGTAAGTTTGTTGTTTATAAAATAATTCATAATTATAGGTGTGTAAAACTGTGCGTTTGACACAATGCCAATAGGGATATTTTTGGCTTTTAACACTTTTAAAACTGTATGCATGTGCGGCATTGGCCAAACGGGGTTACATAAAATCTCGAATACGCCGGTTAATATTTTTATGGATGAATTATCATTTTTCACAATCCATTGGTATTTTATTGCAGCACTTATGCAATGTTCCCATACACTAATAATATCAACTTCGGGGTAGGTGTGCCCTTTTTGTTTGAGCTTTTGTTGATGTTCAATTACTGTGGCATGAAACAGGCTAATTAGTTTATCGCCGAATTTTGTTTCCGAATCTTTATTTGTCCAAAAAAATCCGCTTTGGTTTAAAGCTTTTGTAAGGTTGCCAACCGTAATTGTTGCTTTGTCTAAATCGCCTGATTCAGATATTATTAATGTTCCGTAAATGTCAAAAACAATGGCTTTTATCTCCTTAAAAGGTTTTATATCAGGCAATAAGCCTGTTTTAATAGGTTTTAGCTCCTTATATGATTTAAGGTAGGGCTGTATATGCTTTAAAAAGTTGTTCTGCATATTTATCTAAACTAAATTCGTGTTTTATAATATTCTTATTATTTAAAATAGTTGCATTTAATATTTGCGGCGGAAAACTACTCAGAAAACTATTAAGTTCAAATATTTTTTGTTTTTTTAATGTTCTGTTTGCAATTTTTAGTATAATAGTTTGCTGCCTATCGGTGTTTAGTTTTTTAAAATCGTACTTTTGGTTATAAAATGGCACAATAAACTCGTTGTAAAGCAAGGGGAATTCAATACCTGTTTTTTTTATATCGCCGGTTACATATTCAATATCACGGCCAATTACAGGTGTTCCCATTAGCCATGGTTCCAAAAAGACCATTCCAAATCCCTCTTTTTTGCTTGTGGTAATACAATAATCAGAGCCCGATATTATGGTTTCAAACTCCTGTTTTTCACCTGCTTCAAAAATAACCTTAATTTGGTTTTTGTTGCAAAACTCTTTCCAGTTATTGTAATATTGAATTTCAATTGGATTGCGGGGTGCCATTGTTACCAAAAAGGTGCAACTATCTGAAAATAGGTGTGCCAGCATAATTAATTCGCCAATATTTTTACGCTGTATTACCCTTACCGGATAGGTAATTATTTTATGGTGCTGCGGAATTTTAAATGTGTTTATTAGCCTTTGTTTGGCTTGGCTTTTATTTTGTGTGTGTTTTTTAGGCACAAAAACAGGGTTTGGCCATAGGTAAATACGTTTTTTTTGCACACCATAATTTTCTACGCGCTTAAAATCAGATTGGTTCAATACACCAATTAAATAGTTTTTATTGTTGGGATATAAAATAGTGGTTAAGTTGTTTTTAAAATGGTTGCCAATAATTTTTTGAAGAAAAGTAATGTTTGCAGGTCTGTCTTCGGCAAAATCGTGGGCATGGTTAATTACCAAATGCCCTTGCATTAATAGTTTATTAATTACAAGTGTAAAAACCGGATTTTTGCCAAGGTTTAGGTTATGCACATGTAATATTTCGTTTTTATCAATTAATCCGGTTATCCAATTGTATAAATTATCAAAATACAGCTCAAGGTCATTTATGCTGTAGTTTATATCAGGTAAATAGTCGAGTTTTTTATTTACCGATACGTTAACATCCAGTTTGTTGTAATAATCAATGTTTTCACAATGACCTGTTAAAACCTGAAGTTTAGTGTTAGGGTAATTGCGCCTTATACCTGCTACCTGCGATTCAATTATCCGGGTAACTCCCCCGGGGTTTAAATGGTAATGAAATATTGCTATTTTCATATGTTTAAAATATTGCCACTAATCTACATGACTATGCAGTTAGACAGATGTACTTTATAATTTGTAATACACGGATTATTTATAAAAATACAAAATAATATTACAATTTAATAATTTTAAACCAATACACTAACCTGATTAATTCATGACTTGTCCCGATTTTTCATCGGGAAACTTTGCTATTTGATTGGTAGTGTATAGTCCTGAAATAAGTTGCAATTTAAACGGTATTTTGTAAATAACTACCTTATTTCAATTTAATGAATTTATTTTCAATGATATAAGCAACCTCAATTGAGCGAAGCAAAATCATAAATACCTTTTAAATATTAATAATAATTAATTCCTGCATTAAACAGGCTAACTTAAAAAAATTACATATATCTATTGTTGAATAACGAATGATGAAGTTAAAATATCGTTAATCAGTTTAGTTTTTTAAGTATCACTTATTAGATTAATAAACACTTTGTTAATACTGATTAGTTGCAAAATTTGTTTACCATTAAATCGTGATATTATGAGGATAACACTATGCTTTAGCTTGGTGTATTGTGACATAATCCACTCGTGTTACCAAATTATCAATAAGTTTGCATAGCAAACTTATTGATAATTTGGCGTGTTTTGTAATCATCCTAATACACCCAAATAAATTTGGGTGCTAAGCTAATGCACGCTTGTTTAGTATATCACGATATATGACTAAAGCATATTACAAAATATCGAATACTGAATGTTAAAGTAAAAAAAGAATTTCGTTATTAAATGACAATCTCAATAATGTAACAATAAAAAAAAGCGTCCCACGGGACGCTTTTTTTTTTATAAATATTGTGCTTTTATTATTCAGAAAGAACCATACGTTTAGTACTTACTTCGGTATTATTAACAAATAATGAGTATATATACATGCCTGAACCATTAAGTTCATCAGCATTTATTGTTACAATACAATCGCCCCTATCATTTATCGGAATAGTTTTTATTAAGCTACCGCTCATATCAAAAACCATAAGTTTTGCTGTTTCGGCATCATTAGGAATACTACAGGTAATTTCTGTTGATACAGAAAAAGGATTTGGCCTGTTTTGAACCAATTTTGAGTTAAGTTGGATGGCTGTATTAATATCTGTTACAAGCCCGGCTTCAATTAATATAATTTCAAGCCTGTCAATTTTTGCTTCTAACGATTCAATTTGCAGGCTTTTGGTTTTATCTAAAACGCTCAACTCTTGAACAGCTTTAACCAACGGTACTACAAACTCGGCATAGCGAATGCTGTAATAATCATTTTCATTTTTAGGAATATCTATACCGTTAAAGGTGTTAAATCCAACTTTTTCAATTGCTTTTTCAACCTCTTGAGCAATAAAACCTGTTTGTATGGTTAAGCTTTTTCTATCTTTTGTACGTGCCGAATCAGGTATCCTCAAAAAATCATCAAAGGCATCAATATCAACTTTATAGCTTACCGGTTTTAAGCTATTAATAAAATCGAGCCCCACTATATCTTGTTTTATATCTTTTTTAAATCTGCCATCCGACAATGTGCTCCACGAAACTTTACCACCTATGCTGGTAACACTTGAGTTGCCTATACGTACTTGGTTTGAGGCTGTAGTTATTGCATAATATCCTAATTTTGTGGTGTTATTTAAGTTTGTTGCAGTTGAATTTGTGGAGTTTCCAATAGAAGTATTACGACTGCCGGTAATATTTGTGATACCTGAAAATACTCCAATTGCAACATTTTCAGCTCCTACACTAAGATATCTCATAGCACCTGAGCCAATTGCAGTATTAGAACCTCCATAAGTATTTGAATTTAGTGTTAAATGACCTATTGCCGTATTATAATCTCTTTTATTATTTGCTAATGCTTTACTCCCTACTGCTGTATTATAATCTCCATAAGTATTTTTTTTCATTGCTTCAAAACCTAATGCAGTATTTTCATAACCGCCAATATTTGAAAATAATGAATTATAGCCAGTAGCAGTATTGCTGTAACCATTAGTATTGCTATTTAATGCATATGTACCAAAAGCTGAGTTTGTTTCTCCAGTAGTGTTTGAAAATAATGAAAAATAGCCAGTAGCAGTATTTTTACTTGCTGTGGTATTTCTAAATAATGCACTAGTTCCGGTAGCAGTATTATAATTTCCGGTAGTGTTATAATGTAGAGCGTTATTTCCAATAGCAGAATTTTTATTACCTAAAGAATTATTTTGTAATGCACTATTCCCTATTGCAGTATTATTAGAACCCATATTAGATGATAAAGCATTATTTCCTAAAGCTGTATTAAAACCACCAGACATATTACTAGTTAGAGCACCACTACCAACTGCAGTATTAGCAAAACCAGTTGTGTTATAATGTAAAGCAAAATTTCCATATGCACAATTATAGCTGCCAGTAGTATTAGCATGTAATGATTGGTAACCACTTGCACAATTATAGCTACCACCAGAATTATAATATAATGTTTTGTAACCAATTGCACAATTGTTTTTACCATTAGTATTTTTATTCAATGATCTGAAGCCAATTGCAGTATTATTGCTTCCAGTATTATTTAAATATAGTGTAGAATGAACTACTCCGCAGCAAGCAGACGGGGTATCAATATGGAATCATTTCATTTTCGCTATAAGTAACGTAGTCTAAATTTCATTTATCCCGATACGCTTCGCTATCTGGATTCATTCAACTTACAAATTTTAATGCACTACGTTTTTTAAATTTGAATTTAACAGAATAAAAAAAGCGCCCCGAAAGACGCTTTTTTATAAAGTATTAAGTATCCTTATTTTTTTATGAACTTTTGATTGGTTAACAGCTTACCATTACTTTCGATATTAATAAAATAAATACCTGCCGGTAAAACAGATGTGCTTACCTTAATTTTTCCTTTAAGATTATCAATTTGGTAAACCGCAATCTTTTTTCCGATAACATTGCAAACAACTATTTGTGCATTCATCTGTTTCTCGAAACTGTAATTAACATAAGTATGAGTGCTTGCAGGGTTTGGATATGGATTAGAAAGATTAACACTACTTGCAATATTTTCATTTACACCAACAGGCAATGCTGTATATTTAATAACTATTGTATCTTCAGGCGTATGAGTGCCATCAACAACTGAATAAATAGTATATTTTAAAATTGTTGTACCTACATTTCCTTTATGTATGTAGTGGAATACTCCACCACCATCATCATGTGTATGAAAATCTTTATTTGCAGGTATAGGAAAAGTGCCTGTAAGTGGTAATGTTCTTTCCTGCGTGGTTTCATCTTGCATAGTACATACGCCCCAGCAAAACTGATCAGCAGCTCCTGAAACATATTCAACAATTTCTCTCTTAAAAACAGTTTCAACAATTTCATCAGTCAAGTTTGAGATATAACAGTTAAATTCGATTTGCGAATCAATCAGGGTTCCTATTGCTACAACTGTATCTGGTAGGGCATCGCCAACTGCGTGGTTGTCATCTTTATTAAACACAATTTTTTGTTGTGCTTGTACTAAAAATCCCATAATTATTAGTACTGATAATAGTAAATTCTTTTTCATAATAAATATTTTTTAATCAAATTTAGTAATTAACGATGGTAATACCATCAATGTTTGTTTGTTATATACAAATGGTATAATATGCAAGTTGTTTTTATTCCAATCTTCTTTAATTGTAATTGTGAATTTTTTTTCAATTTCTATACCAATATTTACTATAGTTCCTAATGCTCCATTCATAGAACCTCTAAATACATGGTTATGTTCATATTCATTTTTTGCCTCACCATGATCCTGTTGAAAGCCAATAATTCCATCTTCAATTATATAGATACATAAATAGAATTCTCCTTCTATATCGTCTTCAATTGTTAAAGTAATATTGCTTGTTAAAACAGTATCTTTAATTTCCATAGTATAATCAATATAAACATCCGAACGAGCCCAACCAAATCTTCCTAATTCTGTTGCCCAGCTAGTTTTTGAAATTGCACTTCCTTCATTTAAATTCATAACAGCACCTGATGGGTATTCCTCAGGTTTAATAAAATCATGAATTACATTCCCTTCTTCAGTTCTAAAATCAGGTTCTCCAGATCCCCATGGGTCTGCAAAACCTCCGGCATGAATCGAAATAGCATGAAATTTTTCCCCAAACCTGTTGTGTAAATCCTCAACAATTCTATGCCCATCAGGGCAATTTGGACAATGGATGCCAGTAAATTCAAATAAAATAACGTCGGTTATAAACGGAGCCGATTCGTCAATATAATCTCCTTCAATAGTATCACAACTATAACTTAAAGTTATAAATAAGGTTATAATTATTACAATAATATTTTTCATTTTAATATTTTTTATTAGAAAGTGCTTGTTATTGAAATATTGAAACCATATGCAGCAGGTACGGCTCTACAAACACCGCCAACGCATAAAATGCCTTCGCGCTGCTTTCCATAGCTTAACTGGATACGACTGCTTCCTTTGCTGTATCCCATGGCTACAGTATAATAATGTACGCGGTCAAGTCCTTTGTTGTGATTATATTTCATTGTATTAGCAGCTATTTCATCATTAGAAGTTATGAAATTAAACTGATCGGAAACAGCAAAAAACCAGTGCGGAGAAATAGAATATTCTAACATTAACATGGCCCAGTTACCATAGTCTTGCTTAATTTTTACTGTTGTTGAATCATTAATATTATAATTCTCAGTTTTTGTAAATAACACTTGCCCTTCAAAACGCAACGAATGTTTTGGCTTAATTTTCCATGTAACATCAGCTACTGCAATGTTAGCATTAATCATATGCCCATGTACTTGTAAAACTTTTTGATTATACATTAGATTTTGGTAAGTAAAAATACCTTTTAGTTTTTTATTAAACTTTTTGGTAATTTCAATATTTGCATCGTTTAAAAGAACTTCGTTACCGGTCGATAAAAAACTGGTATTATAACCATCGGTACCAGGCTGTCCAATAGGAGTAGTATCATTTAGAGCTGTCTTATTAATATTATTAACACGTGCAAAATTCAGTGCTAACATTGTCCCGTATTTTCCGCCAAAAAATGTATTTCTTTTAAATTTATAAAACAGTTCAGCCTGCAAACCTGCCTCACCATATGTTTGTGTGGCATAAGGGTACATTGCAGTAAATGCATAAGTGTGATTCTTTGATATGGCAGGTATATAATTTATCAATAAATTATTTATGGTTTGATCGCGTTCAGACCTATAGCTCATATTATCAACCCATTTATATTGCATCATCACTCCAAATCCCTTAACAGAATAATTAGAGTTAATCAATAATGAACTTCCATTTTTATAAATATATCCATTGTCAAATGAAGGGTCTTGACCTTTTATTGCAATTTCAGAATTAATAGAAAAGCCACCACTAGTAAATCTTATTCTACCTGCACCTGAGCCAATATTTTGGGGTAAAATAAAAACAGGATTTTCATCTTCTTGATATTTACTTACAAAACTACCACCAATAGTAATCCTGTTTTTAGCGTCGACAAAAGTTGGTAACATGTCGTTAATGGAGAAACTACCATCAACTCCGCGTACAATGCCTTTACCAATTTCCCAATAAATACGCTGTTTGCCAATAATACCAGTTAAAATCACTCCATTTATAGGTTTTATTTTTACCCGTGCTCCTTCCATGGCATTGTCGTAACCCAAATCGCGGTCTTCATATGTTCTAAAAACCAAACCATTGCCAAACTGCTCATAAAAATTACCAGCGGTTATCTCTAAAAAATCACCTTTATAGGTGGCAAATTTATATCCAATACCAAAACCATCATATGGTTTATCATAACCAAGCATTGTATTAAAATATCCTTCAAACCTTACGCCGGTAGTAAATTTACCATAATTATATATTATATTCATATATGAGTTTGACAGCATTTTTTCGGCTATGGTGTCGGCGCCAATTTTGGTATCGGGTATATAGCTTTGGGCATCAAGTTTAAAGTTACCTGTTACACTGCCTTTTGTGGGGTCAAATTGTGCATATGCACTTAAGCCCAATATTCCTGTTAAGAATAATAGTATTAATATTTTTTGCATTGTACTACATTTATTTAATGCTTTCTCCGTTTGCCAATTTTTTAATTAACTCATATAGCTCTTCTTCATCACCATCGGTATATGATGTGTGCTGCCAAACAACCTTGCCATTACCATCAATTAAAAATGTGTGTGGTACATTTGGTACATTCATGGCACGTTTAAACTCACTGTTTGGGTCAACATAAACCTCATATTCCCAGCCTTTGCCATTTACAAAAGGGGCAACGCGAGCCATGCTGCGGGTGTCATCAATTGAAATTGCAATAAGCTTAACACCTGTTTCTTCAACCCAGTCAACATAAACCTCATCAATATTTGATAATTCGCGAACACACGGTTTGCACCATGTTGCCCAAAAATTAATTACCATGGGTTTGCCATCGTTGCTAAAAGTTGAAGAGCTAACTGTTTGTCCGTTTGTGGTTTTTAAATCAACCGTTGGAATGGTTTGGTTTCCCAATTGGCTAAAGCCAATAAGTACTACTAAAAAAAAAAGAGTAGTGGTTAAAATTTTTTTCATCTTTTTATATTTTTAGGTTTAAATTCAGCGCTAAAAATAAACTAAAATATTTAATTATAGGCTGTTTTACATCATATTTTACTACGACAATGACACTACAAATACCATACCTGCCTTAAAAACAACATGACATTTACCATACAACCCTTAATGTTTTTATATTTTTCAGTTAATGCAAAATAACTTATGATTATTTTGCTTTGTAAAGTTAAACTAAACGAAATTGTATTATCATAGAAAATAAAATTTATGTTTATTACCTAAATATCTAAAATGGAACTGTAATAGATTTTCATTTTAGATTTTTAGGTATTAATTAAATAGTATAAATTTGCGCAAATTTTAAAGCAAATAAAATAAGAAAGGTTTTTAGAAAATTATCATGCTTATCTCTTATTTGCAAATAAAAAAACTGATTTGAGATTACTGATGTATGATTAAAGATTTAAGAATTTTTTAATAGTCATACATAATTAAGTGCTAAAAGAAATAATTAGTGTAATTCGAGGATAGAATATATATATACAAATGAAATACCACCTTATAGTTTTAGGATGCCAAATGAACATATCGGATAGCGAAAGGGTGCGTTCGGTTATTGAGCATATGGGTTTTACCCACACCAATAATGAGGAAGATGCGCAGCTTTTGGGTGTTTTGTCGTGTTCGGTAAGGCAAAAACCTATTGACAAGGTGTATTCGCGTATCCATAAATGGAACAGACTAAAATTAAAAAAAAACCTATTAACTTTTGTGTCGGGGTGTGTATTGCCCGATGATATAACAAAATTTTTGAAGCTTTTTGACTTTGTTTTTCCTATGAGTGAGCTAAATAGTTTTCCTACTATGCTAAAGGAGTATGGTGTTGCTTCACCTATTTCGCTACAGCTATCTGATAATAACATAGTTATTGATGATAATTTTGATAAAAAGCTAGCGCAGGATAATCTTAAACCTGTTAATTTTACCGTAAAATCAGGTAAAGCTTCTTTTACGTTAAATACTGATATATTAAAGCTTTGGAATGTTCACCCCAATTATCAATCGGAATTTGAAGCCTATGTACCCATACAAAATGGCTGCGATAAATTTTGTACATATTGTGCCGTACCCTATACCCGTGGGCAGGAGGTTTCACGGCCATCAGCCGAAATTATTGATGAGGTTGTCAAACTTATGAAAAGCGGGTATAAATCAATAACATTATTGGGGCAAAATGTAAATTCATACGGATTAGATAAAGATGACGAAATATCATTTGCTCAGTTATTGCATAAAATTGGTAATAAGGGCGAAAAACTGAACAACCCAACATGGGTATATTTTACATCGCCGCATCCGCGAGATATGAGCCGCGATGTTATTGAAGCCATTGCAAAACATACAACACTTGGAAAGCAGATACATTTGCCATTACAATCGGGTGATGATAAGGTACTGGAAAGAATGAACCGAAAACATAATGTTGATACTTATCGCAAAAGCATTAAATATATTAAAGAGCTAATACCGCAAGCAACGCTCTTTACTGATATTATTGTTGGGTTTCCCGGCGAAACCGAAGATCAGTTTCAGCATTCAATGGATTCGTTTGATGAGTTTAAATTTAATATGGCTTACATTGCAATGTACTCGCCAAGGCCTGGTGCTAAAAGCTTTAAGTGGATTGATGATATACCCAAAGATACAAAAAAAGATAGGCTGCAAAGGCTTTCTGACAAACTAAGGGGCATATCATTAAAATATAATAAAACTCTTATTGGCAAGCAAATGATAATTTTAGTGCGCAATACCGAGCGTAAAACAGGATATCTGTCGGGCCATAACGAGGGGAAGATTGTAACAAGGGTACTGTCATATGATAAAAAACTTATCGGGAAATTTATTAATGTTGAAATTACCGAAGCAGCAGGATTTTCAATTACAGGCAAAATAGTAGTTTAATATATTACCTAAAAATCTATTACAGTTCCATTTAAACATTTTAGGTACTATTTGAATGATTTTTCTTATCTTTAAGAATAAATTTCTGTAATTAATATTTACTGTCATGGGAGATTTTTATCAAACATCAAACGTAACCACCTTACATAATTTTAGAAGTCGTAAACTTAAAGATATTGAAAGTGAGATACTAAAGTATAGTGAACGACGGCCTGTTGGATTAATTATCCCATCGTTATACTCTGAATTGCAGAGACCTGCATTAACCAATATTGTAAATATATTAAAGGATATACCTTATTTAGGTGAAATAGTTATTGGTTTAGATGCCGCAAATAAGGACGAGTATTTAAAGGCCAAAAAGTTTTTTTCGGTTTTACCTCAACGCCATAGAGTAATTTGGAATGATGGACCCGGAATGAAACATATGGAATTTTTATTGAATGAAGAGAATATCCATCCAGGAAACCCGGGCAAAGGAAAAAATGTTTGGTTTAGTTTTGGGTATATGATAGCCTCGGGGCGTTCGGAAGCAATTGCTTTGCACGATGCCGATATTATTACCTACAATCGCGAAATGCTTGCAAGGCTACTTTACCCTGTTGTTATGCCAACTTTTAATTATAAATATTGTAAAGGCTATTATTTTAGAGCCGATGAGGAGAAGATTAATGGGCGTATGGTGCGCTTGCTGGTAACTCCATTGTTGCGTACCCTTAAAAAGTTTTTGGGGCAGTTGGAGTATTTGGATTACTTAGATGGTTTTAGGTACATATTGAGCGGTGAGTTTTCGATGCGTGCCGATGTTTTAAAAACTATCCGTATTCCGAGCGATTGGGGACTTGAGGTTGGAATTTTAGCCGAGGTGCATCGTAACAATGCGCTGAGCCGAATTTGCCAGGTTGAAATTGCCGACAGGTACGATCACAAGCACCAGTCCGAATCATTTGAAAATCCTGATAAAGGACTTTCTAAAATGAGCTTTGATATTTCACGTTCTATTTTTGGGAAACTTGCATCAGATGGTTCTGTTTTTAGCGAAGGAATGTTTAGGTCAATTAAAGCTACATACCACCGTATTGCTCTAAATATGGTTGAACAATACAATAACGATGCAGTAATGAACGGTTTAACTTTTGACAGGCACAAGGAGGAACGCCTTGTTGACCAACTGGCACGAAACGTTTACCAAGCAGGCATAAGCTATATAAACAACCCTAACCAAACACCTGTAATGCCAAGCTGGAAAAGGGTTATTAGTGCAATACCCAATATTAAAAATGAGTTTTATAAAATTGTTGAAGACGATAATAAGTTATAAATGACAAACAATTGGGAAGAAACAATTTTAAATAGGCTTAATAGCATTTATGGTAATACCATAAATGCCAACCAAAAAGAGAGGTTTATTAGTTATATTTCTAATAATTTGGCTGATAAAACCAATAGTACAGATTATTGGAACGAATCGGATATTGCTTTAATAACCTATGGCGACAGTATTATTGAAAAAGATGAAATACCATTAAAGACTTTGCGTAAATTTGCCAATAACCATTTACATAATACCATTAATACAATTCATGTTTTGCCCTTTTTTCCGTTTAGTAGCGATGACGGTTTTTCAGTAATTGATTTTGAGGCCGTAAATCCCGAGCTGGGCTGCTGGGCTGATATTGAGTTTTTAGCAAAAGATTATAAATTAATGGCCGACTTGGTTATAAATCATGTATCGAGTAAAAGCAAATGGTTTCAAAATTACTTGAATGGAGTAGGCGAAGGGAGTAGCTTTTTTATTGAAGAGTCTGTAAGCGCAGATTTATCTCAGGTTATCCGACCCAGAAATACTCCTTTGTTGACACAATTCAAAACTAATAATGGTGTAAAAAATGTTTGGACAACATTTAGCGAAGATCAAATTGATTTGAACTTTGGCAATCCTGAGGTTCTGTATAAATTTTTGCAAATTCTGCATACATATATTAATAAAGGGGCACAAATTATTAGGTTAGATGCTATTGCTTTTTTGTGGAAGGAGGCAGGCACTACCTGTTTGCATTTAAAGCAGACACACGAGGTTGTAAAATTGATGCGCAATTTTGTTGATTTGGTAGCCCCAGGGGTAATAATACTTACCGAAACCAATGTGCCCAATAAAGAAAACCTTAGTTATTTTGGTAATAATGACGAAGCACATATGGTATATCAGTTTAGTTTACCACCGTTATTGCTTCATGCCTTAAATAGTGGAAACAGCACATATTTGTCAAAATGGGCAAGTGCAATTCCCGACCTTGATGAGGGTTGTACATTTTTTAATTTCACATCGTCGCACGATGGAATTGGTGTTAGACCACTTGAAGGGTTATTGCCAGATGAAGAGAAAAAGAGTTTATATGACGACATTAAGGCAAGCGGCGGTTTAATAAGTATGAAGAAAAACTCTGATGGCAGCGAAAGTGCCTATGAGCTAAATATCACATATTTTGATGCACTTAAAAAAACTCGAAGTGGAGAAGATGGCAGACAGGAAAAACGGTTTTTATGCTCGCAAACTATTATGCTTGGCATGAAAGGTTTGCCCGCATTTTATATTCATAGTCTGCTTGGTTCGCAAAATTACTATAAAGGTGTTGAGCAAACGGGTAGGGCACGCACCATAAACCGCGAAAAATTAGAATTCAATAAACTGGTTAATGAACTGAAGAGTGATTCAACCCGTAGCAGAGTATTTAATAAATTGCTTAACCTAATATCACAGCGTAAAAAAAACAAAGCATTTCATCCATCATCAAAACAGGTAATTGTTGATTTAGGAAAAAAGTTGTTTGCTTTTGAGAGGATTGCCAATTCTGGCGAAAGAATACTTGCCATAAGCAACATAGCACCTGATAAAATAGAAATTGGGCTTGCAAAGCAATATGCAAAATACCAATTTGACATTATTACCCAAAAATATATTGATACAGAAAAAATAGAATTGGCACTATACCAAACCTTATGGCTTAAACAAAAATCATAAATCGCATATCAGTTTATCTCACTTTAACGGGTTAATCAAAAATATAAACAGATGAAATTCTCACAGTTTGCCCCGACTATTTCAGCGATTTTCTATCTATAAATTAATTTATAATAATGTTTTTTATTTTACTGATATACTGTATTTTAATTATGCAAAAGTTATAATAATATGTGACGGAATAATAAGGTTATTGTATTCTGCCATCAAATTTCTATAAAGATTGAAAATAAAGAATAAGGTTTTTTAAAGCAATTATTAAAACCTTATTTTTAGAGTTTTAACCTTAGGGTTTGTTATTTATATCGATTGTGAATCAAAGTTGCCGATATACTTCATTAGCATTTGTATATCAGTTTTGATTCTACATCGGCATTATACCAGTAATTTTGATTTTAAAATGGTATTAGTAACAAATCCTTTGTAGCATTGTTAATATATGATAAATCTAACTTTATTATCTTATTTAAACATTAACAATCAAGTATCCAATTAAATATTATTCGAATGAAAAAACTATCATTCCTAATAGTACCCGATTCATTTAAAGACTGTATGCCAGCCATTGATGTTGGGAAAAATATTGAAAAGGGAATCAGAACAGTATTCAAAGACGCAGATATAGATGTTGTTCCAATGGCCGATGGTGGTGAAGGTACGGTAGAAAGTATCACTAATGTAACTGGTGGCAATATTATTCCTGTAAAAGTAAAAGACGCTTTGGGCAGGATTACCGATAGCTTTTTTGGTATTATTGATAATGGTAAAACTGCTATTATTGAAATGGCAGCTGCCAGTGGTATTGAAAAGCTAAAGCAAGGTGAACGCAACGCATGGGTTACAAGTACCTATGGCACAGGCCAACTGATTAAAGCAGCACTTGATTATGGGTGCAGCAAAATTATTGTAGGTTTAGGCGGAAGCGCAACCAACGATGCAGGAATGGGCATGGCAAAGGCTTTAGGTATTAAGTTTTTTGATGCATCAGGAAATGAATTGGATGAAGGAGGAGGTAGTTTGGGAAGACTTAAAGAAATTAATATAAGTGGACTTGATAAAAGAATTGCACATACAAAAATAATAGCAGCTACTGATGTTGTTTCAACGTTAACAGGGGCAGAAGGGGCTTCGTATGTATTTGGTCCGCAAAAAGGGGCTTCACATGATATGGTTAAGATACTTGATGACAACCTTATACATTTTTTGAGTATTGCTAAAAATAAGCTGGGTATAAATATAAAAAACATAAAGGGTGCAGGTGCTGCAGGAGGGTTAGGGGCAGGTCTTTACGCTTTTTTGAATGCTGATATAAAGCCAGGATTTGAAATAATATCAACATTAATACATCTTGAAGATAAAATAAAATCAAGTAATATAGTAATAACTGCCGAGGGCAAGGTAGATGAACAGACAGCATCGGGAAAAACACCGGCAGGAGTGGGGCGTTTGGCTTTAAAGCATAATAAACCTGTTTATTTATTTGCAGGAAATGCTACATGCTCAACTCAAAAACTATATAGCTACGGAATTACAAGTATATTGCCAATAACCCGAAAACCGGTAGCGTTAGATGGAGCTTTAGAAAATGCACCTGTATGGCTACAAAAATCGGCCGAAGAATTATGCAGGATTATTCAAAGTGCACAAAAAATATAAAATACCAACATATTATTCTGTATTATAAAAAATACAAACATATTTTTTTAACAATGCATATAATATAGTGTTATGTTTATTAAGCAATTACATAATATTTCAAATATATTTAACCTATTGAGATTCGCATATAAATATATAGTTAAGGGTTTGTACGTAAATATTCCATGTATTTTGGCGAAAATTCAATTTATTGATATAAATAATTTTTCTAAACTACTCACTAAAAATTTATATGGAAAATGGGAGTGAAGTAATTATTATAAATAGAACATTAATATTCTACTATTAAGTTACCATTAAAAAATACATATACTCAGGTAAAGCAAAACATTCACATCAATTATATTCTCACCCCAATCTTATTAAAAATAGTCAAAATATAGACACTACAAATGTAAATATTCAATAATTTACAAATATCACACAATTAATTATACTGTGTACTATTCATAATATCAGTAACTTATATTATTTATTTAAAGTTATAATGCATAGTAAAGTAGTGTTTTGCCGCAAATAACACAAACAGTTCCTTATTAAATGTATTTATAATACTAAATATCAGTTATATACGGTATTTATTTAAATAAATAATACACCTATAAAGTAATAATGTAAATTACATATGTAAATTAACTGTAAATATTTAATGGCACATATGTAAACTACCCTATTGAATTATTTATTACATTTGTAATTACAATAATATACATATGGAAATAAAAGACAGATTACTTAAGATAATAACATCAGAAGGAGTAACAGCGGCAGCCTTTGCAGATGCAATAGGAGTACAGCGCTCAAGTATATCGCATATATTATCGGGGAGAAATAAACCTGGGCTCGATTTTTTACAGAAAATTCTAAATAGCTATTCTAAATACAATGCCGAATGGTTGTTAATGGGTATGGGCGATATATATAAACGTCCAACACAGTCAAATTTGTTTGATAGTAGTATCAATAATGACGATATAACACGACAAACTGATAATATAGTGGCTGATGACAGTAGCGATAGCACTAATACCTCACAAACGGATTTGCCTACTGAGGTAAACCATAAATATGATGTAATAAAAGAGGAAGATAAGGCAGATTATGGACAAGAGCTACCTCAAAAAACCGAGAATATAAAAACTAAAACAAAAAAAATAGAGAAGATTGTTGTATTTTATAGTAATAAAACCTTTAATGAGTACTATCCTGAGTAATACCTGATATAAACAATTACTAAAAAATCTGTCTTAATATCATACTTTTGTCAGTCTAATTATATTATATTTGCAGCAAAAACAATGTATAAATTCCTTATTCGTCCCCTATTTTTTAAAGTACAAGCCGAAACTGCGCACAAAATTGTATTTAATTTACTAAAAATTGCTAAGCTGTTAGGGTTAAAAGTGCCCTTAAAATGGGCTTATCACCCAAGTAGTTTACATATGGAAACAACAGTTTTCGGATTAACATTCCCCAATAAAATTGGTATAGCTGCCGGTCTTGATAAAAATGCTGAAGCTTATAGTATGTTGGGCAGCTTGGGGTTTGGACATGTTGAAATAGGTACAGTTACGCCAAAACCTCAGTATGGCAACCCTAAACCACGATCGTTTCGTTTGGTAAAGGATGAAGCTCTTATTAATAGGATGGGATTTAACAACAATGGGTTAGCAAAAGCAGTTGAGAAGCTAAAAGATAGAGGCACAAGCCCCATTATTGGCGGTAATATTGGTAAAAATACCTTAACAACCAACCAAAATGCGCTTAACGACTATGTAACTTGTTTTAATGGGCTATACCCTTATGTTGATTATATTGTGGTTAATGTAAGTTGCCCCAATATTACAGATTTACACAAGCTGCAAGACCAAGATTCGTTAGAACTTATATTAGATGCGTTAGATAGGCTACGTAAGAAAAAAGAGGCTTATAAGCCTATATTACTGAAGATATCGCCCGATTTAAACAACCATCAAATTGATGAGACCTTGGATGTAATTAAAAAATGTCATATTGATGGTGTTATTGCGGTTAATACCACTACAACACGTAATAATCTTGTTACCGATAGCGATAAAATAAAAGCAATAGGAAATGGGGGGTTAAGCGGAAAACCTATTAAAGACAGATCAACCGAGATTATTCGCTATATTAGTATAAAAACCAATGGAGAACTTCCTATTATTGGTGTAGGTGGCATTTTTAATGCAAATGATGCTGTTGAAAAGCTTGAGGCAGGGGCTTCGTTGGTGCAAATATATAGTGGTTTTATTTATGAAGGTCCGGGGTTGGCAAAATGTATTAATAAAACCATCAAAAGGTTACATTTGTAAATCTCCATATCTTTACATATGTAAATTTCAAAGAAATTGATGTGTTTACATTTGTAATGTATAGCTAATGTCAAATTTTAATGAACAACCCCGGGGCAAGCCCCGAGGTATCGGTTACCAGATATTCAGTTGCTCTGAATGAATCGGTTTATATTTCTTCCCTTGATTTTCAACATATTTTTTAATCACTTCTTTATTACCATACATCCCTACTGTATTAGCATAAAATCCACTTGTCCAAAAATTACCTCCCCATAAGTCTCTTTTAACTTCTGGATGATTCTTAAAAACCTCTCTAGCTGTCAAACTTTTTATTGTTCTAACAATATTTGAAACTGTCATTGTTGGTACACTCTGAACCAAAAAATGTACATGGTCGTCATCTGTGCCAATTTCAATAAATTGTATTTCGTACCTCTCTCCTATTTTAAAACAAACCTCTTTGATGTATTCGCTAATAACACCATCTATAACTTTCCTCCTGTATTTTACTGGAAATACAAGGTGGTACAACAATAAAGTCTTATTATGCCTCTTATAAATATGATCATCCATGCATCGAAAATACGCTTTTTCAAAGCGTTATGAAAACCTTTAGGTTTTCAAACTTTCCTCTATACAACCCGAGGCAAGCCTCGAGGAATTCTTTTGATTAAACTATATTTCTATTTTTTTAATTAAATACCAGTTTACAACTTTGTTTATTAAAAACACATAGAGTTTTGTAATATCCGAAATAAAAAAATAATTTTTCCTGAATATTCAATTCTCAGCAAGTAATATCAATAAAAAAAACTCTGTCTTTGACCTGTCTTGCCAATACATACCATGCAGGTAAGAAAGCACTAATAATGAGGCTTTATTCATATTAATAATTTTTTTTAAGCATTCATGAACTTCCTTTGGTCGTTTTTCAGTTTTAATTATCAGGAAGTCTCGCTACGGCGAATGACTGTTTTCAATACAAGAGTAACCTGCCTGCAGCAGGCAGGCGCTAAACTTAAGCTCACGAACACAAATAAAAATAATAGTATTTGTGAGTAAATTGCATTTTTGGGCAAGCACTAAGTAATAAATTGCATTTATAATCCCTATTCATTACAGCCGTTTTTATAAAATACTATCTTTGTAGCCAATTTTTTAATATTTTATTTATAAATAGTATGGATATTATTACATTATTGAAAGATAAGGTTGTTGAAGCGTTAAAGGAACTTTATAGTGTTGATGTTAATATTAAAGTTGTACAGTTACAAAATACACGCAAGGAGTTTGAAGGTGATTTTACTTTGGTAGTATTCACGTTTCTTAAAATAGCAAAAAAAGGGCCCGAGCAGGCAGCACACGACATTGGTAAGTTTTTAGTCAATAATGTAACCCATATTACTAAATACAATGTTGTAAAAGGTTTTTTAAATTTAAAACTATCAGATGCTTTTTGGGTTGATTTTTTAAATGCAATTAGTACTGATGATAATTATGGTATTGCTCAACAAGGTAAAAGTGGAAAAACAATAATGGTTGAATATTCGAGTCCTAACACTAATAAACCTCTGCATTTAGGACATATACGAAATAATTTGTTGGGCTATTCGGTTGCCGAGATATTAAAAGCAAACGGACATAAGGTTTTAAAGGTAAACTTGGTAAACGATCGTGGTATCCATATCTGTAAAAGCATGTTGGCATGGCAAAAATGGGGTAATGGCTCAACTCCTGATAGTAGCGGTATAAAAGGAGATAAACTGGTTGGTAATTATTATGTAAAATTTGACCAAGAATATAAAAAGGAAATTGCCGGACTTGTTTCTAATGGTTTAAGTGCTGATGAAGCCAAAGAGAAAGCACCATTGATACAACAGGCACGTGAGATGCTGCGCAAATGGGAATCGGGCGATAAAGCAGTAAAAGAACTTTGGACCACAATGAATGGCTGGGTGTATAAAGGTTTTGATGTTACCTATAATGCTATGGGTGTTGATTTTGATAAAGTTTATTACGAATCGGAAACCTATAAGCTTGGTAAATCTATTGTGCTCGAGGGCTTAAAAAAAGGTATTCTCATACAAAAAAAGGATGGCTCAATTTGGGCTGATTTGACTGCTGACGGGTTGGATGAAAAAATTTTACTGCGCTCTGACGGTACTTCGGTTTATATGACGCAGGATATTGGTACTGCACATCAGCGTTTTTCGGAATATAAACTCGATAATCATATGTATGTGGTTGGCAATGAGCAAAACTACCATTTTCAGGTATTAAAGCTGGTATTAAAAAAACTTGGCTATAGTTGGTCCGATAGTATTATGCATTTATCGTATGGTATGGTTGAACTGCCCGAGGGTAAAATGAAATCGCGCGAGGGCACTGTTGTTGATGCAGATGATTTAATTGATGAAATGATAAGTACTGCGAAACTGACATCAGAGGAATTGGGCAAACTTGAAGATTTATCGGATTCGGAAACTGCCGATGTTTATAATATGATTGGGTTGGGGGCATTAAAGTATTTTATTTTAAAGGTAGATCCGAAAAAAAATATGATGTTTAACCCCAAAGAGTCGATTGATTTTAATGGAAATACAGGGCCGTTTATACAATATACACATGCACGAATAAAATCGGTGCTTCGCAAGGTTGATGATGCAGGAATTAAAATTCTTGATATAATAAATAATACAATTGAGTTAACACATAAAGAGCGCGATTTAGTTAAACTATTGCATGATTTTCCGAATACGGTTGCCGAGGCAGGGAAAAACTACAGTCCTGCTGTTATTTCAAATTATATTTACGATTTGGCAAGGGAGTACAATCAATTTTACCATAGTCATTTGGTTGTAAAAGAGGAAGATAAAGATAAACGCGTATTTAGAGTGCATGTTTCAAAAAAGGTTGCAGCAACCATTAAAGCAGGAGCAAGGCTATTGGGAATTGATGTTCCGGAAAGAATGTAGGAGTAGGAAGTTAAAAAGTTTAAAGTTTAAAGTTTAAAGTTTAAAGTTAGAAAGTTTAAAGTTTGAGATTTGATTATTGTTATTTGTTATTTAATTATTGTTATTTGTTATTTAATTATTAACCTACTTCGCTAAGTCTTTCAAGCAGTTGATAGCTTATAACCTCAAGGTTTTTACCTTCAATATTTACAATCCTATCATTATGAAATTCCTTAAGTATCCTAATGGCACTTTCGGTTGACATTCCACAAAATTCAGCAATATCGCGCCGCGTAAGCAGCATATTAAACTTGTCAGCTTCATAAATCTCTCTCGACAAATGTAATATCACATCAGCAATGCGACCGTGCAGTTGTTTTTGGGTTAGGCTGATAATACGTTCAAAAAATTGTGACATATTCAGGTTAATCTGCCCAATTATCATTTCGGCAAAATCAGAATTGTTTTTAATCAGGTATTTTATAACGTCGGCACTTATTGAATAAACTTTTGAACTGTCGATACTGGCAGCACTATAATTAAAAAGTCCCTTATTATATAACGATGTGAGACCAATAAACTCACCAGGTTTCACAATTTTTAATATCAAATTCTTATCGTTATGCTCTTTATATATTTTAATAAGCCCGTGGGTTAAAAAAACAATTTGAGATGCAAACCCCCCTTGCTTGCTTAAAATTTCACCTTTATTGTACGATAAGCTTACCTGATTTTCAAAAACCTTTTGCAACAACTCATCAGATAAGTTGTCAAACCAAGGCGAAAATTCTTTTTGTATCTTGTCAATCATTCCCTATTCCTCTATTATTTGCCTTAAATATACCTAAATTTGAGCTATATCATAAAAAAAACTAAGCTCATTACTGTTTATTTCTTAATGAATTTACAATTTGTTATCTTAATTTTAACATTTAGAATAAAATACATCTTTTATAATATTAATAGAGGAATAACCAATTATTGGC
>CBDUWQ010000033.1:0-25892 GCA_965370965.1 uncultured Bacteroidales bacterium | reverse complement strand
ACAAATTATTAAACAAAAAGATGCTGATTTAAAAATAAAGATGCTTGAAAAAAACATGGAAATATTACGTTTAAAAGAGGTAATATTTAAAATGCAATCCAGCGAGCTTAACAAAAGTACCGCTTCGTTAAACTTACTGCAAGATAAAATTGAAAAATTATCTAAAAAAGAAAGCAATTCGGATAAAAACAAAAAGGAAAAGGATGTGAAGGAATAATAAATAAAATAAACATAAGGTAAAATGATATTTTGTAACAAATGAGCTTTATAAAACTATATATTTCAGCATCAATAATTATGCTAATAGGCATTAAGCCTATTTTAGGTACAAATATCGATAATATAATAAATACCTTTTTTTATGCCGAAAACGATAGTTCATATTTAATCCTACATGAAAGCATATACCATCCAACAACTGGCTCATACGAGCAAGGCAATATGCGCAGCGAGGGATATAATACAAGTCGCATTTCGGTGTATTGTATTGATGACGGGAAGTTGGTTGTTCAAAAACACATGGGTGTTATGGATAGTACCGAGGCCTGTTTTGTTTTAGGGTGCTCCGATAATAACTTGTGGGTATATTGCAATAAGTATAAATCGGGGTTACAGTCGCTTTACCCATTAACCCTTAATCGGAATATTTCGCAAGCCAAAATATATAAAAAGCTAAACATTAGCGTAGGGCGATTAAGCGAGCCAAAATGGCAGGTTATTAATGAACACTATGGTTTTGATGCTATTCAGCAAAAATTAATTGTAACAAATACCCTAAACAAACAATTTTATATTGATGTAAAAACTTTTGCCACCCAGCCTATATTCCAAAAAATTAATTTGATACCAGAGTTTAATAACTATTTAAGTCAATCGGCAGTGTTCAACGATTCTGTATGGAGGTTGTCGGGTTACAAACAGATGAAGTTGGAATGTGGCGACTATAAGGCCTCAAACCCTGAGTTTTTATATGGCAAATTTATTCTTGAGCAAAACAAGGTAAGGCTGTTCAAACATTTTTTTACAGTTATAGAAGAGTTAATATTTGAAAAAGAGGAATTTGAAAGACTTGGAAATAATATTTTATCGAAAAAAACAGAAAATATTATCCAAAATTTAAAAGATAATATTGAAGCCATAATTGGCGGCTTAAAACCCGATGATGTATTGTTGCAAACAGGTGCCAACTTATTTTTTGTTTTATCAAAAAGCGGGTCGGTATCCGATGCCATAATAAAAATATCTGAAATAAACTCAAAACAATTTGGAGATTTTGATATTAGGTGGTCGGTCTCAATTCCTGGTATGTTTTATAATGTGTCGCAAGCGCGCAATACAAAAGCATTTAAAAAATATTATGGCGATATTTTTCCTGAATTTGACTACCAGTTTATACAGGTACATAACAATAAATTAATAATAATTTACCTGCTACAAGTGTGCTGCATTGATACCAATAACGGTAATATTTTATGGCAGTTTAAGCTAATATAGGGTTTACTGAGAAAGTCCTAAAATAGACATTTACTAAACCACAACATCAAAACCTTAACCTCATCACTTATTCCCCTCCTACTTTCTACTTCTTATCACTACAACTGAACTCCTCCATTCTCTTTTATATGCCCTTTTCTATAGGCAACCAAAAGCTGTTCTAACTCTTCAATTTCTTTTTTTATTTCCATGCCAATATCAGTATCTCCAACCCTTTTGCGAACAGCATTTTTTTCAAGTACCGATAAATCGGTTACTATATCGCGCTCCTCTTCAATAGCTTTTTGCTTTGTTTCAAAAGGTTTGTGTGCGGCTAATATCAGGCTATACGAGTTATAAATAAGTGTATATCCAGCAATGCCCGTAACAGGCTGGTAGGCTTTTGCCAAACCACCGTCAATAACTATCATTTTTCCTTTACCTTTTACAGGACTTTCACCTTTTTTAAATTTTACCGGAACATGGCCATTAATAATATGTGAGTTTTTTGTGCTCAGCTCAAACTCTTCCAATATTTTTATGCTTAGTTCCTCTTGGTCACGAAGTATAAAATATGAGTTTTTATCTTCGATATGAACTTCTTTGTCATTTATAAAATAGCGTTCAAACGTAGCCATTTTGGTTTTTCCGAATAATGGAGAATCGGGACCTGCCCACAAATAGTACATATAATCGAGCCCTACACTATTTTTATCTGTATTTTTGCGGTAGTAGTAACACTGGCGTACAATTTCGTCGTATTTATCTAATAATGGTTTGCCCGAATAAAATGTTCCCTCAATTTTAGTTTTTTTGAATTCACTATCACTTGTCATTGGTATGCAGCCATGATACAATAAATTTGAATTAAATTTAAGGTACATGCTCCCTTTGGTAATCATAAATTTAATATGATGCTGTATTTTATGGCTCCTTAAAAACGATTTTTTAAGACGATCCATAACTTCCTGCTCCTGACGCGTTAACTTATAAGGGTTTTTTTTGTCAATAGTAGGAAACTGTGTATCGTTTAGCTGATATATTTTCTTACCTATTTTTATAGTTCCTTTTTCATAATCAATATGCTCAAGCAACATCCTGTCGTCCATTTTAAACTCGGGGCGGTTTTTAATTAACTGTCCTTCAAGTTTAAACTGCATTATTGCAATTGCCTTTTGCATTTGTGCCACCATATAAATCTCATCTTCATGGTATTCGCGCTCACCTGTTAATTTGGGTTGAAAATTCACACAAGGGTCGTCTTTGTAAGTATTCATGGCAAATGTTGCCAGCGGCAATAGGTTTATACCATAAGCATCTTCAACAGTACTTAAATTATCGTAGCGGGCAGCAATTCTGATTAACGTAGCAATAAGTGGCATTGAACCTAATGCAGCTCCCATCCAAACAATATCGTGGTTACCCCATTGAATATCTGTATTGCTATACTCCATTAAATCTTCAATAATAAGGTCGGGATGTGGACCCCTGTCAAAAATATCACCTACTATATGAAGTCTGTCTATTGTAAGCTTTCGTATTAACATACATATCTCAACAATAAATGCCTTTGATCGTCCGGTGCTAATTATTGTGTCAATAATACCATCGTAATATTCTTGTTTATTTAGCTGATTTTCGTTTTCGTGCAATAACTCCTCAATAACATAGGCAAAATCTTTTGGCAATGCCTTGCGTACTTTTGAGCGTGTGTATTTTGATGTTACCGAACGGCATACTTTGGTAAGGCGGTGCAGGGTTATTTTATACCATTCATCAATATTTTTCTCCTTTTTTATTACAAGTTTTAATTTCTCTTCAGGATAATAAATTAACGTGGCAAGACCCTCTTTTTCGGCATCGCGCAAAGTATCTCTAAACAGTTCGCTTATGCGACGTTTAATTACACCCGATGCACTGTTTAATATATGCGTAAAAGCCTCATACTCACCATGCAGGTCGCTTAAAAAATGCTCAGTGCCTTTGGGCAGGCTTAAAATTGCCTGTAAATTAATAATTTCGGTACTTGCTTTTTGTACAGATGGGTATCTTTTTGAAAGCAATTCGAGGTAACGCAGTTCATGTTTTGCAAAACTCATTATATCTAAATTTAAGGTACTAATTAGTTTTTGAAAAAAGCTATGTCTTTGACCTTTATGCCAACAAGGCAAGTAAATAAACGCAAAAAACTATTTACAAAATAACGAAAACATGTACTTATTATTTATTTATTTAAGTATGTTTTATAATAGCCTAAATATCCATTATTTTTTCAATAATTTTCGGAATATCGGTATTATCCAAATAGGTTTTAAATAATTCTTGCCCTTTACCTAAAGCTCTAATAGGTACGGGAGTTCCTGTGTGTCCAAAGGTTGTCCAACCCATACCTGATTTTTCGCTCATTAAATAAATTACTCTATCGGTAAGGTTTATGCTGCCGGTACTGTCTAAATAGTCTTTATCAGGATTGGCGATTTTGTTTTCAACAAACTCAACAACATATGCTTCTTTCAAGAATGCCAGCTCATCATTATTTAATTCTAACCCTTTTTCTTTATTTCCAAGTCCAAAATTCTTCTCTATTAAATCCATTACATCTTTAAATGATGCTTTAGAATTATCAGTTTTATAATTTACAAGCATACGTCCAAATTCCTGTGCCGATATTTTTTGGTGCTGTAAAACCTCTAACCTTAGCGGTTTGTCATTTCCAATACCAAGCCCACCGGTTTCGTGGTCGGCTGTTACTAATATTAGGGTATTGTTGGGGTGTTTTTTGTAAAATGCTATTGCCTCAGCAACTGCTTTATCAAATGCAAGTGTTTCATAAATACTTGTTGCAATATCGTTTGAGTGACATGCCCAATCTATTTTACCACCTTCAACCATCATAAAAAAACCTTTGGGATTATCTAAAACCTCAATCCCCTTTTTGGTAAACTCGGCTAATGATATTGAACCGTCAACTTTATCAATTTCCCAATAAAATTCTCCTTTTGGATAGGTCATGGGATTTACTGCAAAAACCTTATTGTCACCATTTTTAAGGGCATTAAAACCCTCTTCGGTATTTACTAATTTATAACCTTTGGCAATGGCATTCTCATATGCATCAGGCAAACTATCGTTTAACCCCCTTGGATTATGGAAACCTCCGCCACCAAAATAATCAAACCCCGATTTGGGCAACTCCATGCTTATCTCATAATACATGCCGCGCGAGTTTTGGTGCGCATAATATCCTGCCGGTGTAGCATGGTCAATTGCCACGCTTGATATAATACCTATTTTATAGCCTGCCTTTTGAGCTTTTTGTGCAATGGTTTCATATTCAACGGTAAACAAAGGGTCTTTGTTTAGCACACCGTTATTGGTTTTGTAACCTGTTGCCATAGCGGTAACTGAAGCCGACGAGCAGGTAATTAAGCTGTTTGCCGAATAGGTTGTCATATACGATTGAACAGGAAAATCACTAAAACTCAGCAAGGCATTTCCATGATTATTTTCTAACGCTGCCAAATAAAGTTCGGTAGCATAAGCCTGATTCATTGCCATTCCATCGCCAATAAACATAAATACATATTTAGCTTTGGTTTCGGTAGTGTCTGTTTGGCAACTTCCTACTAAAAAAAGAATTACCACCGATAATAAAAAAAGTATTTTTTTCATAGTTTTAACTTTATACTATATAATTCCATTTTTATAAATTTAATAACCATATGTTTTTCCAGTAAAGTTATCCATTTTTACTATAAATACACATACATTTTTTACAGCAGGAGCCGAATAAGTAAAATCTTTCCCTTTTACATATTGTTTCATAAAAATATTTAAGGTATCAATTTTTTCTTTATCCGATTCAATAAATTCAACATTACCGTTTACCACCACGCTTTTGTAACGCATTCCATAACTACATGCTATATTTTCGGTTATATGAAAAAGCTCATAGTCGGTTGTAAAATTGATACTAACGGCCGAATTTTTTTTCAAAATATCAATTTTTTTACCCTGTGGGTCGCTATGTAGGTAAATTACACCATTATGGTATCCAAAATTAAAAGGGAGAACATACGGTTTATTATCGGCATCAACCATTGCAACATGGCAAATTTCACATGCTTTTATTATTGGCTCTACCTCATTTAACTTATTTAAAAAAACTATTTTTCTACTGCTCATTTTTCTATTTTATTAATTATTTTAACGAATTATGGTATGGTATCGTGCGGGATTACGAGGCGATTTCCTATCAGTTTACACCGACTTTTTTTACGAGCCATAAACACTCGCAAACCACTGAAACCCGCATGCACTATGCCATGTGTTACCACCAGTACTTTATTCATGTTTTTTCAATTCCTTAACTAACTTGAATACAGTAGTTGAAGATTCTTCGGCACCTGGGTTAGCATGGTCTAATCTATTGTAAATTTTTGTTGCACGTTTTATAGCAATATCACATCTTGAGAATTTCTCTCCATCTCTATCTATATACACAATCGACTCTAGTAAATTAAAGAAATCTTGCTCTATCTTTTTAGAACCATCATAATCATAGTGCACACCCAATTTATTAATGTAAGAATTGATCTTATTACCGTAATCTCTTCTATCGATTGCACCTCCTTGGTGGTCTTCAAAATGTAAAATTAACCAATATTCAAACGCTTGATTTGAATATGCAATTCCAAACTTTAGCTTCTTCGCAAGTCTAATAGCATTATTAAAGTTTTCAAGTTGTTTTGGGTTGTCTTGTTTAGGGTCTGCATCAAAGACACACCAAATTTGATCATAATTATTTCCCTCTGATAACTTCTTAGCTTTCTTCACTAAAGATAGGGTATTTCTGCCCTCCCCAAAAGAATCTATCGTTAAGGATGAAAGTTTGAACTTATTAAAGTATGAAGGTTCAGTATTTTTTCCTTCACAATAAATAAGAATTGTAGGTTTTTCATCTAATTCAGGAGCTTTACGCTCAAGTATCACTTCCCCTCTTCTACGTGCTTTTATTTCAGATAATCTACGCTTTTGTTCTTCGGCTTTCTGTTTTTGGATTAGCTTTTTATTTTGCATTTTCATACTTCCAGAGGCTTATTGAATAATGTTATCAAAATCACCTAAAAATGGCACTGCACCATACTTTCCCCTAATATAATTATTTTCAAAAGCTTCATTTTTTCTAACTTCATCAGTTTTAAAATCAGCTAAAGAATATAATTTCGAAGCGCCAAACGTATCTTTTTTAACAAACCAAATTTGATCTCTACGAAATAATCCGGAACTTAATAAGTTAGTATCGTGCGAATTAAAAACTAATTGAGCGTTATTAGGGTTTAATTTCTTTGAATTAAAAATTGAAATAATCTTACAAACTAAGTTAGGATGAATCTTTGAATCTAATTCATCAACAAACAAAACGCCTCCTGCATTAATAATTTTAATGATTTGACCAATAAGAGCAAAATACTTTCTTGTACCTGATGATTCATCTTCAAGTAAAGAAAACTCAACATCCTTTAAGTACTCTCCTTTTTCGTCGAATTGTTTATGGTACATAATGACATCAGAGAACCTTTCTTGATTATCATCCTTCATCGCTTTTTTAATATATGAATTTAGACCTACAATTGCATCTTTAAGTTCCTTTGGAACATCATCCATGCTTTCAATATTCAAGTCTTCAAACGTATGCTTTTTCAATTTAAAATCATCGATACCGATATCTGCATTTTGTAAAAAAGTTAAAATACGCTCTTTCTGTTTGCTATCTTTCGAAAGTAGCATTGTGTCATTTAGATATCCTTCTTCTTTAAGTCCCGAGATAACCTTTAGTTCTTTAAACCAATCTAAAATAGATTCTGCAAATAAATCATTAAACTGTGCAAGTACAGAAATTAATAATGCATTATCTCTCACTAATTTTTCCTTAACTAATGTATCTAGTTTAGCAAACTTCTTCGTTTTATGAATGATTTCTTGATAATCTCTATAAAAAAGTTCATTTTCCTTTGTTTTGGTTTTGTGATAAAGCCATTCTGCTACAACTTTATCTTTATCTACTTCAAAACCATATCGATACAAATTATTTTTCAGAAAGAAAACAACCTCAAATTCACTGCCTTGTTCAATTGATTCAGCATTAAGACGAAAAGGTTCAATTGCAATTGGGTCGCCTTTCTGAGTATCTTTTGAAGACATTAAGGCAAAATGTCTCATAAAAATTAATGCTTCAATAAACTTACTTTTGCCACCAGCATTTGGACCATATATTACAGCACTTTTAAGAATTCGATAGTTGAACTTTTCGTTCAAAATAACATTTTCGATTTCTCTCGTATCTTTATCGTAGTTAGAAGCTAATAGGCTTAAAGTTGACTTTTCCTTAAATGACCTATAATTAGCAATTGAAAATTGTAAAATCATAATAAACGTTTTATTGCAAAATATCTGCAAATATACATAATTATTATGAGAGGTGTTATTATTCCCCCATTTTTATTGCGAGCTTTCTGCGTCCTCTAGTATTGGTGGTAACTACAAAATATGAACACTTAATTGTACTGTTTATTTTTATAACTATTAAAGGTAACTAATAACGACATGATGACTTAAACCTAAATTGAGCGATTCTAAATCTTGAAAATCATCAATCATTTGATTTAAAACATAATACAAAAATTATTAAACACCAACAAGCCTGCCAGCCGGTCAGGCAGGGTGTCCTCAAATTTTATGTATATGTTTTAATTTCAAAGCCTGTCTGCCGCCAGGCAGGCATTGGCAATTTTGTGCGTTCACAATCGCTCAGTTTAGGTTAAACAATAATTGAGCATTGCTGTTATACACATAATAAAATTCATGAGCTTTATAGGTTTAATCTATAAATGTATAGAATTTACGAATAGAATTTATGGTGATTAAAATTGTACAATTGCGTTAATTTGTATCAAATAAAAATAATTAATAATCAAAAAAAATAGAAATTATGTCAATATTAGTTGGAAAAAAAGCCCCAAGTTTTAATGCAACAGTTGTAGTTAATGGTGGCGAAATAAAAAAAGATTTTTCATTAGACCAGTATTTGGGAAAAAAAGATGTAGTATTTTTCTTTTATCCTGCCGATTTTACTTTTGTATGCCCTACCGAGTTAATTGCATTTCAAGAGAAACTTGCTGAATTTGAAAAAAGGGATGTTGCTGTGGTAGCATGTTCGACCGACCAAGAGTTTTCGCACTGGAAATGGTTACAAACACCTAAAAACGAAGGTGGCATTAAAGGTGTAACTTACCCAATGGTAGCTGACCCTGCAAATACTATTGCTGAAAATTATGGAGTTTTAGCCGGCAATTACGAATATAATGATGATGGCGAGATTACCTTTGTTGGTTCGGCACAAGCATACCGCGGACTGTTTTTAATTGATAAAAATGGTGTGGTACAGCATCAGGTTGTAAACAATATGCCTTTAGGTCGTAGTGTTGACGAGGTTATACGTATGGTTGACGCTTTACAGTTTTTTCGCGAAAACGGTGAGGTTTGCCCTGCTGACTGGCACAAAGGTGATAAGGCAATGGCTGCAACTCAGGTTGGTGTGGCAGATTACCTTGCAAACAAATAGGCTTATTGCAGTTTGATATAAATATTTTCATAGTAAAAAGCCGCCCCAAGGGGCGGCTTTTTTGTTTGCTACTATACACATCTAAACTGCCTTAAAATGAATTGTTGCAAACCACACGAGAGGACTCGTGCGGCAGCTGGGGTGGCTTTTTTATTTGCTGTCATACAATATAACTCGCTATAATTTTAATTTTTCAGCAATGATATTTTCTTAATATATACCTTATCGCCGGTTCTAATCTCGCATAAATAAATACCATTTTTCTTGCCCGATAAATCAAATGATGTTTTTAGGGTACAAGTATTATTAAACAATTTATCAGCAACTTTTCGCCCTGTTAAATCATAAATACAGACATCCACATCTGCTTGCCCATTTAAACTAACATTTATATTAACAATATCGGCTGTTGGGTTCGGGTACACTTTAATTTTAGGCACATATGCTCCTGCATCATTAATATATGTTACTTCGCCAAGTACAAACGAGTATGAAAACCCATTACCAAAATCGGGCTGAAATGTTTTATAAATAGTAGAGCTTGTTGCACTTTTAAGATGCAAAGCCCCCGAGCCCTGTGCACTATTAGCCCAAAAGCTCAAACCATCACCGCCTGTATCATCCATTTCAAGCGTATAACAGCCATTGGGCAGGTTTAAAGTATCTTTATAATTGGTGTTATTGCTTAATCCTGTTTTTGAGAAAACAACATTGCCTTGGTGATCCTTTATTTCGTATGAATTTTGATAGGCGTAATTATTGGTTATCAGGTTAAGGCATAAAACATCGTCATACATATCGGGCAAAACAAAGTTTGAGTTTTGAGTATTATTGCCCTCATATTCATCTGCACTGCCATTTGGGTTGCTAACAGTTGCTGTAAACACATTGCTATCATCTCCAATCCAAAACGATGACTCTTGAATTGGTAAAGCAACTGTCTCATTTTTATCAAACTCTAAACTGCCTGTCCAGTCGTACTCTTTTGTTGTACCACCTGCAACTCCATAAGTTATTTTGCACGATGTTAAATTTGCGTTACCTGTATTTTTGATTGTAACCGTAGGGTGATAGCAAACCGGGTTAACCCTTCCATACTCAATCCTGTCTGATGGCCGGCTAATATCATATAATTGCACATCGGCACTAAAATTTGGGTTTGAATAACTAACTAATTGACAGTTAATAAGATACCTGCTATCACCTGATGCAGAGTTTATTCCATAATCAATATTTACTGTTCCACCGGCTGTTACATAACTTGTAATCTCATCTTCGCGTAAATTGGTTGGGGCACCGGGACACCACCCTGCTCTATCATAAATCCATGTTCCTCCTTGTGGATATATGGGATTATTACCGCATGTTTTCCAAACCTGCCACTGAAATTCTTTATCGCCGCCATCTAAATTAATATAGTGCATCCTTTTTATAAACTCTCCTTCTTGTCCGTGTCCGGTAATGGCAGTCCTTATTTTATATGTTGATGCATCGGTATTAAGCTTTACATCACGCGGTTCATAATATTTATCTGTACTAATGGCGTTATAATTTCGTTGTGCACCTGCTCGCCAAATTTGCTGAATATCAACAACATCTCTTGCAGGAGTTCCCTTTTTAAAAATAAATTTAATATCTAAGTCCTCTTGATGAATTCCACCTGTTAAATACATCCGCTTTTTGCCTTTTAAAATTGGAGCAAAATCGGTAACATCAAATGTCCATGTTTTGCCCTGCTGCCCTAAATTTAAATAAAGTCCATAAGGTGTTACAAATGACATTATCTCAAAAACCGATGGATTTTTCTTATAATAAGCCAAATCGGTAATTTGCAATGAGCCTTCAGCCGTTACAATAACCGTGTCAACAATATCGTTTGATTCATTATAAACAAACATGTTGCCTGCTCTATAATAATAATTTGTGTCAACTGTTTCCAAATCGGTGCCTGTAACTTGGTAGGCTATAACCATATTTTGGCTATTTAAAACAGAGTCTGTTTCAACTATGGTTTCTAAAGTTGTTGAATACTCGCCTTTAATAAAGGTAGTATTTGGCCTAAATGATGATGTTGCAAAATCTTTAAACAGCTCTATCCCCCTGTGTGTTTTCCACGAAGGCATTCCATCATGAATACCAGATACATTATTTGGCGAATTGTCGGAGATTATATTACCCGAGCCTTCGTCCATGGCAAAATAGTTAATTAAATGAGAGTAATCGGGGTGCGATGCGTCAACTTTTTTATACATCCAATCTTGTATATCTTCTTTTTCTAATCTTTTATCCCAAATCGAAAACTCATCCATATATCCAAAATACGGATAGTTACCACTTACATTTGATCCAAATTTAAAAGTTTCTATATCAATTGGTTTAGTTTTTCCAGATCCGGTTTTCCACGTTTCTCCGTCTAAAAATATCCTCATAAGACCTACGCTGGCATCTTTAATAAATGCCCAATGATGCCATTGCCCTGCTATCTCATCAAAACTGGCACTTTTATCTATTCTATCATAGCCTCCAACATTACCACAATCCCAGTAAATACCCGAATTGCTCCATGGTAAATGGGCATGTACTTGCCGCCTGCCTTGCTCATCGTTTGCCTCAAATGCCGATGTATTTACAGGTAAGACATTGGGGTTACCGTAAACCCAAAAAACAACCGATATTGCATTCTCTATCGATGAGTAATCGGAATTGGTTATATCAACTCTGCCTGATGCTGAAAACTCTAGAAATTTATCACTCCCATCATTAACTAATGCCATATTGGTTCCTGCATCGTGTCCTTCAACAGTAGTTGTGGTTTCTGTTGTGCTGTTTGTAAAACTATATTCTACAATAATATTTGATGTGCCGTCCCATGTAAAATTATTGTAAAAATTAAACTGGTTTTCACCCGCTGCCATACTTGTATTCTTAAAATAAACTTCGGTAAAATCATTAAAATCAGGCTTAATATTATTTAATTCTGTTTTAGAAGTTTGCTTCATCCGTATTCTTAAAAAGTTTGCATTGCCATTAGCGCTTGTAATATTTAGTTTTAATCCGGTAATATTACCTGTGCTCAACCCTGCACTTGTAAGCTCTGTTGCTGTCCACAAATACTGAGACTTAGACACTTTGCTTGCCGAATTAAACGGATAATCCAAATTTTCGGTGCCTGTTCCAACACTTGCCTCTGTTTCTGATACAACAGAATTATATACCATATTATACTGGTTATAATTATAATATGTATATGTTGGCAGTGTTGTATATGAATAATCGGTGCCCAAAAAGTTTGAGATAACATACGAAGGATGACTTGCTTTAATGGAATCGGTTTTGCTTGAGTCTTGTATAAAAGTATTACAGCTATAATCCCATTCTCCGCAACCAACATCGTTTGGTGCTCCTTGTGTTGAGACCAACCCGTTTTTACAACGCATACTGTACTCCATTATTATTTTTTCATAACTTGTTCCATCATCAGCCGGAAACTGAAAAACATAATCGCGTCCTGTGCTATCATACGTAAGTGTTTGAATTGTATCGGTTTGCCCACTAGCTAATATTGATACCAAACCAAATGCCATTATTAGTAATGCTTTCATAAATAGTTTTTTTAATTAATTCATAACAATTTTTAAAAATATAAAATTAATATTTATCCTTACAATTTAAGCATTTATCAATACTAAACTTCGTTCGAAAATTCAAGAGGCAAGTGCAAGTGCAACTTCTTCTTCAGATATAGTTAAAAATATCTTTTGGGGAGTTTTGAATTTTTTGTTTTTACCGATAATCTACCCTATTTTATCGAATTTAATTATTAAGCTAATTTATTTTAAACAACATTTGTAACAGATTTATAATTGAAACGTTCGGTTATAAAGCAACCTAATTAATAAAAATGCATCTTAAAGCTGATTTTAAACTCAATATTGTATATTAGAAATTGATAACTCATTTTTTACACAAATAATATAAACATAACAATGCAATTAATTACCCTTAAAACCTTCACTTTTTTAGTTTTACTATTGTTGTTTACCACCTTAACGGCATCAGATTTAACTGCCGACAAGAAAAAACTAAAAGGAAAAGTATTAGATAAAAACAACAATACTGCATTAATTGGTGCCACTATATATGTGCAAGAGTTAAAAACAGGTACTGCCACTGATGTAAATGGTAATTTTGTATTAGAACTTCCCAAAGGAAAGTATTCATTAAAAATTTCATATATCGGATATAAAACTACAATTGAAAAAATTGTAATAAAAAATGACATCTCACAAATATTTTATCTTGAAAAAGAATCAAAAACCATAGACGATGTAGTGGTAAAGGCCGAAAGAACTGATGAAAACATTACCAGCACAACCATGAGTGTTGAAAAAATGAAGATTCAGGAGATAAGGAAAATGCCTGCTTTAATGGGAGAAGTTGATATAATAAAGGCTATACAAATGTTACCCGGAGTTCAGGCAACATCTGAAGGGGCATCGGGTTTTAGCGTGCGTGGCGGTAATTTCGATCAAAATTTAATACTTATCGACAATGCGCCAATTTACAACGCATCGCATTTAATGGGCTTTTTTAGTGTATTTAATAACGATGCAATAAAAGGGCTTGAGCTGTTTAAAGGCGATATTCCGGCTGCGTACGGCGGGCGGTTGTCGTCGTTGTTAAAAGTTGAAGTTGATGAAGGTAATACCGACAAAATACATGCCCGTGGTGGCATTGGTACAATATCGAGCAGGCTTACTATTGAAGGTCCGTTGTTTAGTGATAAAACAACTTTTTTGGTGGCAGGACGAAGGTCATATACCGAGATTTATATGCCGCTTTTTGCAAAACAAAACCCCAATCTTGAGGGTGCCGGACTTTACTTTTACGATTTGAATGCAAAGTTTAAACATAAATTAAACAATAAAAATACAATTACATTAAACGGCTATAATGGTTGGGATGAGTTTTACCAAAAAAGTGCAGAGTTTGGCTTTGGTAACACAGCCGCCACATTAGAATGGAAGCATGCATACAGCGAAAACGTAATATCAAATTTTTCATTAATATATAGCAAATACAAGTACAAAACAGGCGTTACAATTTCTGATGATTCAAAATTTGATTGGAACTCAAAACTACAAGATATAAGTTTTAGGGCTGATAATACTGTTTTATTGGATGATGACAATACTATAAAATTCGGTTTCTCGTCAACATACCATAAATTTAACCCCGGTTTAATTAAAGCAACAGGTAACCCCCTGTTTTCTGAATTTGAGTTACATCAAAACTCATCGCTTGAATGGGGGATTTATGGTTCAAATGTGCAAAAAGTTGGCGATAAGCTGACATTAAGGTACGGTTTGCGTTTCTCAATTTTTCAGAATATAGGTCCGGGTACTATTTATAGCTTTGATGATAACCATGAGCTTATTGACACCATAGGCACAACATATAAAAGAGGAGATGTATTTAACGTTTATCAAGGTCTTGAGCCCCGACTTGGAATAGTTTACAGATTAAATGAGTTTTCATCGGTTAAAGCCAGTTACTCACGCACAATTCAATATATACAACTGGCCTCAAAATCGTCGGGCGGAACACCTTTAGATATTTGGTTTACAGCTAATAACAATATAAAACCACAAATAGCCGACCAAGGTGCCGTAGGGTATTTTAGAAATTTTTGGGCAAACCAAATTGAAGGTTCTGTTGAGTTATATTATAAAAACATGCAAAACACCATCGACTTTCGCGACCATGCACAGTTACTATTTAACCCATACTTAGACGGCGAATTCAGAATTGGCAGATCATGGTCGTATGGTGCCGAATTTATGGTACGTTTTAATATGGAGAAACTAAGTGGATGGGTTAGCTATACTCTATCAAAAACCCAAAGAAACATACCTGAGGTAAACAACGGAAACACGTATGTTGCAACATATGACAAACCAAACGATATTAGTATAATCCTGAATTACATGCTCAATAAAAGGGTAACATTGTCGGCCAGTTGGGTTTATGCCACAGGTAACCCTATGACAACCCCATCGGGCAGATTCCCGATAGACAATGTTGTACTGTCGGTTTATTCTGATAGAAATGCATACCGTATGCCCGACTACCATAGGCTTGATTTGGGTGTAACAATAAAAACTAAAGAGAGAGGTAAAAGAAAATGGAATGGCGAATGGAATTTCTCGTTATATAATGCCTACGGAAGACATAATGCTTGGACAATAGATTTTAAAGCAGATGAAAATAACCTCAATAAAACAAATGCCGAAATGACTTATCTGTTCTCATTTATTCCATCAATTACATATAATTTTAAATTTTAAATAACTATGCATAATACAAAACTATATAAACTAATAATATCGTTATGGATGCTGATTATAGCAACTATTTCGTGTACCGAGATAATTGACATGGAATATACAACCGATTTTGAACGGCTTGTGGTTGACGCTCAAATTTTAGATAAAGATACAGTACAATATATTAACCTATCAAAAATAAACCTTGAACCTGAAAACAATATTGTTTCACCAATATCAAATGCAAATGTTATTATTAATGATGGAGAAAACGATATTATTTTTATTGAATCGGATACCCTTAAAGGATTTTATGTTGCCCCGGAAGGTTTTATTGGCGAACACGGTAAAAATTATAACCTTACAATTACAGAAACAGGAGTAAAAGGAACCGATGAAAGCGACACCTATTTTGCATCGGCAAAAATGGCAAATATGTTAATAATGGATAGTGCTACTGCTGAATTCGTAAATAATCCTAATTTTCATATTAAAGGCTTTTTTTTAAAATGTTGGGCATGGGAGCCGCCCGAAAAAAACTTTTACCTTTTTAAAGCATGGAAAAACGGCATACTGTTAACCGATACACTTTTTGAATATGAACAATCAAACGATGATATATTTAACGGCATTTATTTAAATGGTGTAAATTGTTACCTGCTACAAGATAGAAAAGAGGATGAATATGTTAATAGCGGCGACACACTAACATTAGAGATTGATAATATTGACGAAGCCTACTTTGAATACCTTAATAGCGCTCAAAAAGAGTACCATAGTCCACCACCAATATTTGCAGGGCCGCCGGCAAATGTAACAAGCAATATATCAAATGGAGCAGTAGGTATTTTTAGGGTTTATTCGGTAGCTAAAAGTTCGGTTATTGTACATGATGCAAATAGGGAGTAAATTAGTATAAAGTAATAAGATACAAGTATCAAGTTTTTCATATCTTTGAATTATGAAACAATCAGATATTTTAAAAAAAATAAAGGAAGGTATTGGAAATAAAGACCCAAATGCTATTATATACCTTTATGGTTCTAGGGCTCGTGGTGATTATAAAAATAATTCTGATTGGGATATTTTAGTAATATCACCTAAAAGCAAGATAACATTTGATTATGAGAAAGAATTACATGACCCTATTTATGATATTGAACTTGAATCGGGGCAGGTTATTTCTCTTTTGGTTTATAGTCAAAATGATTGGCACTCAAAACAGTCCATTTCTCCACTTTTTGCAAATGTTTTAAAAGAGGGTATTAAAATATAATTTTTTTGAAAGCAGAACACATTAAATACAGGTTAAAAAGAGCAAAAGAAACGTATCAGGATGCTATTTTTCTTTTTGAACGTGGCAGTACAAACTCAAGTATTAATAGACTATATTACTCAGTTTTTTACGCAACGGTTGCATTATTACTGCACAATAATATTGAAGTTAAATCTCACAATGGAGTTAAACAAAAGTTAGGTGAAGAATTTGTTTTAAAAGGTATAATATCAAAAGAAACTGCTAAAACCTTTAGCATTCTTTCTGACTATCGACACAAGGGGGACTATGACGATTTATTTGATTTTGAAAAAGAAATTGTTGAACGACTACTAAATCCAACAAAAAAATACTTAAACAAAATTGAACAAATAATACTTGATTCTTAACTCTCCTGATTGAAATGATTACACTATTTAATAAATACATTTACAAAAATCAACTATGCACTAAAAAGGATAGTATTCTTATTACAGTAAGCGGTGGTGCCGACTCGGTAGTTTTACTGCACCTTTTTAATTTGGCAGGATACAATACGATATTGGCGCATTGCAACTTTAATCTTCGCGGAAAAGAGTCGGATGAGGATGAAGAATTTGTAAAAGATTTGTGCTGCAAATATAAAATTGAAAGTCATTTTATATCGTTTAACACCACCGAATATGCCACAAAAAACAAGCTTAGCATTGAAATGGCTGCCCGTGAATTACGGTACAATTGGTTTAGTGAATTATGCTTACAGCATAGTTACACAAAAATTGCAACAGGTCATCACTTAAATGATTCCATTGAAACCTTGTTTATTAATTTAAGTCGAGGGGTAGGCATAAACGGCATTACCGGTATTTCACCCAAAAATGGAAATGTAATTAGACCATTGCTATCGTTTACACGTCAACAAATTGAAGATTATACTGATTCAGAAAACCTACAGTATCGCAACGACTCAAGCAACGAATCGTTAAAACACATGAGGAACATTGTAAGGCATGAGATTATGCCTGCCTTTAAAAAAATCAATCCATCGTTTGAGGCAACCATGCAGCAAAACATGGGGCATTTTTCACAGGCTGCAGCTATTTTTAATACTCAGATGCAAAAATCGGTTAAGGAAATTACATCAATAACCGGCAACCAAATTAAACTATCAATTAGCAAACTTTTAAAACATAAACAACCCCAAACCCTGCTGTTTGAAATTATTTCGGCAATGGGCTTTTCTGCTGACTCAATTAACAAAATTCTTATTGCGGCTAAAGGTGATTCCGGGCGTACTTTTTATTCCGAAACCCACCAATTATTAGTTGATAGAAGTTTTATTATTATTGAAGAAAACAGTTCTAAAGCAAGCTCATATATTATAACCCATATTGATGATTTTAAAAACCTACCTATTAACATATTAGCTATTGAATTAAATATTGAAAATTTCAGTTTAATTAAAGACAATAATGTAGCCTGTATAGATTCCGATAAAATACAATTTCCGTTAACTTTAAGGCTATGGAAACAAGCCGACAGCTTTTACCCGCTTGGTATGAAAAACAAAAAAAAACTTAGTAACTTTTTTATCGACCAAAAGATAGATAGGTTTGCTAAAGAGAAAACATGGCTGTTAGAGTGCAACGGTAAAATTATTTGGGTAGTTGGATTAAGAATTGATGACCGGTTTAAAGTTGCTGAAAGCACAAAAACAGTATTAAAACTTACGTTGAAGGAGTGAAGAAATAATTTTTGATTAACGATTTAACCTTTACAGTTAGCCTTATTTTTTTTGCCTCTGATTGCGCCTGCTTAGTTGGATAGGTTAAAAAATCATTGCGTAATAATACTATGCGCTGATTTTTCGGCTTGTCAGGAACAAAAATAATTTAGGCTAAGGGTAAATTATACACTTTATTAATAGTTGGCATTTCTTGATTTAATATATGTTTCAGGAGTAAAGACACCTAAGTTGCTTTTTTTATAATCTTTCAAATTTCTTGTTAGAATTAAATCAATACTTTCGCTGTTAATTGCTGAATAATTTTGCAAACTATCTTCAAAATCTCTAAATTCAGAATTCAGAGCATCCTCTACAACTTTTCTATTCATCTGTAACACATCAGTAATTTTCAATAGTTTTTTTAGTTTATCAATTACTTTATCATGTTTGGCTGTTTGTCTCAATAAATAATAAACATTGCTATATATCAATGGTGTTAAAAATCCTTTAATTTTTCCTGATTCACACAATGAAAGAATTGCTGTAGAATATTCTGCAAATGGCATTCTATCAAAAAAAGAATCTAATATTACATCTGAATCAATTAAAACTCTATCCATTTTATAAATATTTTTCCATTAGAGCTTTTGTTAATCCTTTTTTATAGTCTATATCTTTAGGTGCTTTAAAAGAACCTCTTAAAGAATCTGCTATTGGCGTTGATTCTGTTTTTACAATTCTTTCTTCTTTCACAATTACTTTAAAAAAATTCTCAACAATATCAGACAAACTACGCCCCTTTCCCTTCGCATAGTCCTTAGCTTTTTCTATTAAAACCTGCTCAATTGTAAGTGTTAACTTTGTATTCATCTTCATATTTTTTATTAATCATTATTTGTTTACAAAAATAACATTTTTTTACAAAACGTACAAATATTAATTTATTTACACGTGCTTTCTCCTTTTTTGTTTGCCGTTAACTACTGGTTTTAATGAATACAGATGCCTTTAGTATGCAGTATTTTTAGACCTCTATTAATTTTATTACACAAAAGTTTTGGATAGCATAGCACTTGCTACGTTTTTTCTTATTTGCAGTAATAATAATTGCTCTGCACTTAATCTCGGAGCAGCCTGCCCGACTTTGTTATTCAGGCGGGGCGCTCCGAGTTCCATTAGATTTATTTCATCATTCAAATCTCAATATCTTTCATTTACAATTCAATAGATAATCCATCGAATGCAGGAAAGACATTAGCCGGTAAAAGGGCATCCAACTCATTGTAACTGTATTGCATATGGCTAATATGGGTAAGGTAGGTTTTTCGGGGTTTCAGCTCTTCAATAGTATCAATTACCTCCTTTAACCCCATGTGCGAAATATGTGTGTTTTTGCGCAACGCACTTAAAACTAAAACATCCAAATCTTTCAGTTTCTCTTTTTCATTATCGGTAATCGTCTTTGCATCTGTAATATAGGCAAAATTGTTTATTTTATAACCAAACACCGGCAGCATATTATGAAAAACCTGTACCGGGATAATTTCATCATCATTTATTTCAAAAACCTTATTCTGAACAATATGTAAATCCAACTCCGGTGTGCCCGGATATTTATCGTTGCTAAACACGTATGAATATTCGCGCTTAATGGAATCAACAACACGACCTTCGGCATAAACACTCATAGCTTTGTGCATTAAGTAGTTGTACGCCCTAACATCATCTAAGCCGGCAGTATGGTCTTTATGTTCATGCGTTAACAGTACTGCATCAACTTTTATAATATTTTCACGCAGCATCTGTTGCCTAAAATCAGGACCTGCATCAATAACTATATTGTTTTTATCGGTTTTAATAAAAATAGAGCTGCGTAGCCTTTTATCTTTAATATTTGCCGAACTGCACACATCACATTTGCACCCAATAACCGGAATACCATGCGAAGCACCTGTTCCGAGAAAAGTAATTTTCAAAACCTTTTTTTTAATTCGTTTATCAGGCTAAGATATAGCAAATAAATCAAAACAAAAACTGCCATAATTGCTGACGGAACAGCAGCCTCCTTTCCAAAAATAGCAAGCGAAGCCGATGCCGTAAAACCTGAGCTTTTTACTGTTAGCAATAAATTTTGACTTATGGCAATCTCTTTATTGGTTTTTATGCGTTTTGATATAATATTATGAATACCCCCCAACCCAAACATTGCAATAACAAATATTATTGATATTATGGCCAATACACCAAAATTCTCAAAAAACACCGATCGGTTTAAGCCAACTGCGGTATAAATAATTAAGGCAAAACCAAAATCAATAACCCTACCCCTTATTTTCACTACTGACTGATATACTTTTTTATGCCGTAATACCCTGCTTATTAAGAAAGGCAACACTACAATTTTTAACATTACAGTAGCCAACTGTGTGGGATTTAGACTGTCAGAACCTGAAAAAACAGAAATTATTATTGGTGCCAAAACAATACTCGCCAAATAAGTGCCAAGCGTTCCAACCATGGTATAATCCACATTGCCCTTTAAAATATGGGTAAAAGGTATTACAGCTACCCCCGGTGGCGAAGCGGCTATAATTACCATTCCATAAAAAAGGTATGTGTCATCAATAAAAAGCCAAGACAGTGTAAGCAAAACCGTACTAAAAACAAAATACCCTAAAAACACCGATACACCAATTGTTTTTAACGATCTTGAAATGGGCAATAACCCTTTTGCCGGTATCCCCGAAGTAGAAAAAGTCATTACTACACCCAAAATATAAATAGTAAAATCTTTAAGAATATCAGAACCTGCCCCAAAAGACATGCCCAAAATAATTGCCCCAATAAGTATAACATTACGGTTTAACAGTATTTTAAAAATTTGTTGTAACATAAATATAGTTTTAATAGCATTAGTGGTTTAAAACACACTAACCCGATTTATGTTCTAAATATTCAAAAATTTCTACGATATTTGAAAACAAAAAAAAACTAAATAATTACATATGAAGTGTAACGCCTAAATTTTGAAACCTTGAACATTTAATTATCATTGCTAAATTGTTAAATTGTTGAATTGCTTATCATTTTTTTATATAAACTTTGAACTTTGAATTTGAAACCTGAAACCTGAACCCTGAACCCTGAACTTTTAAAAACCTCAAAATCATGAAAGGCAAACTATATTTAATACCCATTACATTAGGCGAAAGCAATATTGAAAGCGTAATTCCGAAAAAGGTTATCGAAAAAACCATTGCCATACGGCATTTTATTGTTGAAAATATAAGGACTACGCGGCGTTACCTTAAAATGCTTGATAAAAATTTTCCCATTGATGATACGGCATTTTTTGAGCTTAACAAACATACTACGGCACAACAAATTGAAACATATTTAAAACCTTTGCTTACCGGTTTTAACATGGGTGTAATTTCAGAAGCAGGAGTTCCCGGCGTAGCCGACCCCGGTGCTGCCGTGGTTGAACTTGCCCATAAAAACAATATTCAGGTTGTTCCGTTTGTTGGCCCAAGCAGTATTTTATTGGCAGTAATGGCATCGGGGCTTAATGGACAAAATTTTGCTTTTAACGGTTACTTACCTGTAAAATCAAATGAGCGTATAAAACAGATAAAATATCTTGAAAAAAAGTCGATGAACGAACAGCAATCGCAGCTATTTATTGAAACCCCCTACCGCAACAATGCCATGGTTAACGATATATTGAACAGTTGCTACCCAAATACCAAATTATGCATAGCATGCGATATTACCTTAGGGTCGGAATTTATAAAAACCGATACAATCCAAAACTGGAAAAAACAAAAGCCCGATATAAACAAACGGCCGGCTATATTTATAATTCAAGGTTAATCTAAAAAAAAATGAATCATTTGGTTGTCATTCAATTGTCATTAATAGTTATTAGTATCTTAGTTATAATATTCGTGTATTTTTTGGCAGAAGTTGAAAGTTAACTAAAGTAAACTAAAGTAAACAGTAGGCTAAAGTTGTTATAGTACTTCAACTTAAGGCACTTTAATATACTTTTAACTTTAGACACTTTTCTGGTTTATCCAGATTAGGTTTGTATGAATATTACAAAACAATAATTATATTATGTAATAACAGGCACTGTATTTAATTGATATATAGGTATATATATAGCTTATGCTTGAAACATCTTATATATACAGGATGCTAAGCACTTGTAATTACAAAATTGCTTTAATAAATGTAAATTATTTGTTTTTATAGTATAACCTAAAAATCTAAAATGAAAATCTATTACAGTCCCGTATTGCACAATACTACTACAAATGCTCACTTCAAAGTTTATCATCGTAACAATGGCTACGCTTGCAAAACTTTTTGATGCGCTTTGCAGCATTAATGCACACTACGAAACTTCATAACGATTCCATTTTAGATATTTAGGTATAATTTTAAAGTGTAACCTAACCCGTATTATGCACAAATAAAATTTTTGTCATAATAAAGGCTTAACCTGTGAAGCTGTCCGCCGCGGCGGACTGCGAACAGGCTATAACCTGCCTGGCCAGATAGGCAGGCGCTGAGTATGGCAAAATTTAATTTGCCTTTGGTAAATTTTTACAAAAATTTTTACAAAAATTGTTAATAAAATAGTTACATATATTACATAAAATACAATAGGTTAATGAAATAGATGTATTTTGTAAATGTTCATGCATAATACAGGCTAAATTATTGCTAATATATTGAAACTATTACTTGTTAATAATTATATATTTGCATAAAACAGGAGGATTTATGATAAAACTTACCCGAGAATTTGTACACACTTTACCCAAGGCAGAGTTGCATTGCCACCTTGACGGATCGATGCGCGTGGAAACTATTTTAGACCTTGCAAAACAAAACAATGTAAAACTGCCAAAAGATAATATTAAGGAGCTAACAAAACTGCTTGCCGTGGGCATGGAGTGCCAAAGCCTTGAGGAGTACCTGCGCCCATTTGATGTTACCTGTTCGGTTTTGCAAACAAAACAGGCACTTAACAGAGCAACCTACGAACTTGCCGAAGACTGTGCCAAGGAGAATATCTGGTATCTCGAAATACGCTTTTCACCAATTTTGCATATCAAAAAAGAGTTAAAATTAACACAAGTTATTGATGCCGTTTTGGAAGGTAAAAAAAGAGCCGAAAAAGACTTTAACATTACAGTTGGCATCATAATTTGTGGTTTACGGCATACCACGCCCGATGTATCGCTGCAACTTGCAGAGCTGGCTGTTGCCTACAAAAACCGAGGTGTTGTTGGCTATGATTTGGCAGGTGCCGAAGATGGTTTTCCTGCTAAAGACCACAAAGATTCGTTTTACCTTATAGTAAATAACAACATTAACACTACAGCACATGCCGGCGAAGCATACGGACCCGAATCTATACATCAGGCATTGCATATTATTAATGCAAATCGTATTGGGCATGGCACACGCTTGCGCGAAGACGGCGATTTATTGAACTATGTAAACGACCATAGAATTCCGCTTGAAATGTGTATCACATCAAACCTACAGACCAAAGCTGTTGAAAAATTTGAACAGCATCCTATTAAATTTTATTTTGATTTGGGAATTCGCGTAACAATAAATACCGATAACCGCTTAATTAGCAAAACTACGCTTACCGATGAATATATGTTGGCCATAAAAAAATATAAATTCGAGCCCGATGAGCTTAAATACTTGATATTAAATGGTTTTAAATCGGCTTTTTTGCCACTTAAAGAGAAGGTGGAATTAATTCACAAAGTAACAAAAGAGCTTGAGAAAAAAGGATTGATAATTAAAAGAGATTATATTTAAAAGCTTTAAAAAGTAAGCTTATTTATTAGTTACCAACCATATAAAGACAGAAAATGACAACACATTTATTATCATGGAATCCTGAAAAATGGGACTGGAAAGATATAGAAGAATCAATAAGGGAATTGAATGAAAAAGGTGTTTATAGGGACAGTTGGAGTTGTGGTGTAAATAAGTCAATTCAACCAAATGACAGACTTTTCCTAATCAGACTTGGTAGAAAAGAACCAAAAGGAATTTGTGCTTCTGGATATGCAGTATCGAATGTTTATCAAGATCAACATTGGAGCGGAGAACCTAATAAAAAAGCAAATTATATTTCTTTTGAGTATGACATTTTATTAAATCCAGAAAAAGAGACAATCCTTGAAATGGACGTGTTGAAATCGGGAAAACTTTCTGAACAACATTGGTCGACACAAAACTCAGGAATTTTAATAAAACCTTTTGTTGCAGATGAACTTGAGAAAGTATGGCTTGATTTTAATTTTAAAACAAGTAATTTAATAGTCAAACCTAATCTATCTTCAGACAATGATTTAAAATTTAAAGAAGGGACTGTAAGGCAAATAACATCAAACAAATATGAGCGGAATCCACAAGCAAGAAAAGTATGCATAGAAAAATATGGTGCAAAATGCTTTGTTTGTGGTTTTGACTTTGAAACAGTTTATGGAGAATTTGGAAAAAATTTCATACATGTACATCATTTGACACAGGTTTCAAATGTAAAGGCTGAATATGAAATAAATCCGATAGAAGATTTGAGACCTGTTTGTCTAAACTGTCATGCTATGATTCATAGAAAAAAAACTGCTTTGACAATAGATGAATTAAAAGGAAAAATAATAAATACGGTTGGTAACAATGTATATAAAAAATAAGCGAGATAGTAGTAGCATCAAGGTTTGTAGCCCGTTTCACCTTTGTTGTACGCAGATAGATTTGTGCTTCGGAATCGCTTACTTTTCATATACTTAACGTTAGCAGCAAGCAAAAGAAACGAAACAGAATGATAAATTTGCTACAATAAAATACAGAAAAAGCCTACGCACAAATTGCACATTTGGTTTTTTGCCAACACACAAAAAGCCAACCCTAAAAAAACCAAAAGAGCAATTTCTTGCCAACGCTCGGAGATAATTAGGTATCTTTGAAATTTTAATAATTGAAGGAATTAAGTATATATGAGTGAAGACCAAAAGAAACAACTTGAACAGCAACTTTGGAATATAGCCAACGAGTTGAGAGGTAAAATGAATGCTGATGAATTCCGAGATTACATACTCGGATTTATTTTTTATAAATACTTGGCTGAAAAAATGGAAATGTACGCCAACACCATTTTGAAACCTGACGGAATAAAATACAAAGAGATTAAAGAAGGTTCAGAACAAGGAAAAGAATATATCGAAGCAATCAAGGAGGAATCTCTTGAAAAATTGGGTTATTTCCTAAAACCATCTGAATTGTTTAGTGAACTTGCTAAAAGAGGGAACGGAAACAATGACACAGAGAGCAATTTCATTTTAGAGGACTTACAAGAAATTCTGAATAATATCCAACTTTCTACAATGGGAACAGAAAGTGAAGAAGATTTTGACCATCTTTTTGAGGATATGGATTTGAACAGTACCA
>CBDUWQ010000032.1:0-26312 GCA_965370965.1 uncultured Bacteroidales bacterium | reverse complement strand
TATGCAGTTAAACAGGTGCGCAAATAATAGTTGTTATTTTAATTGTTTTGTGCGAGTGAAGATAGCAATATTATTAATTGCTTCAAAAAAGCGGAATTGAAATAATTGAGTTAATTCAATTTTAAGTTAAAAATTACAATCTCGGGTCGGTTGCCGATACGTACAGGTGGTCCCCATGTTCCATAACCAGAGGAGACATAAAAATGGGTATTGCCCTTCTTCATTAAGCCCCAATCAAGTTCATAAACCCTTTTTGTAATTAGTCCAAATGGCCAAAATTGCCCTTTATGCGTATGTCCCGATAACATTAAATCAACACCGGATTTTGCTACTAAATCAAATTCAACAGGTTGGTGGTCAAGTAAAATTATAGGTTTTGTTTTATCAATGCCTTTTACAAGTTGATTTATGGGTTTCCTTGCTTTGTTGGTAAAACGTTTTTTGTCTTTATCGTCGCGGCCTATTAGCACAAGTACATTATTTATTTCAATAACTGTGTCTCTAATATATTGTATGCCAAATTGCGATAAATATTTTATGCTGATATCGGGTTTACCAATAAATTCATGATTTCCGGTAACGGCAAATTTACCAAGTGGAGGGTTTAGTTTTTCAAAATGCTTGCCCATATTGCTTTTTATGACAGGCAATGGGTTATGGTCAACCAAATCGCCTCCAAACAAAACTATATCTGGTTTTTGGGCATTAATAAGTTTTACCAATTTAATAACACGATGGTTTCCAATAATATGCCCCATATGGATATCGGTAACCAATGCTACTTTTATGTTTTTTTTAATGAGACCTTGCTTGTTAATATTAATATCAATTTTTACTATACGTGGCGTAATGGCATTTATATGACCTGCCATAACAAGCAAAATTGTAATTGTTGTAACCCCAAAAAACAGATTTTTTCCGGAAAGGTATGTATTTAACCATGTGTTGGGAATATAACTAAACCATTGATTTGTAATGCTTACAAAGCTTATTGCAAGCACAAAAACAAAAAGATACCACAAAATAGCGAGCCAAAACGAACCGATATAGGTTATTACCTGCCCTATTTGCGTAGGTGTTCCCCGCTCTAAAAACTGACCTATAATAAATGATATTGTTAATCCCCAAAATACCCATGTAAACAATGTTTTGTATTGGGTTTGCGATAAGGCTTTTAGCCCCTTTGAGAAGACAAACCATGAGCCTAATAGGAAAATCCCAAAAAATACTGTAAAGAAAACTATTAATGCTGTTTGCTTCATTTTTAATATTTTATTATTAAGTTGCAAAGACTATTACCTAAATCCGTATATTTAATCTATGATTCCTTTTAATTATCTTTACAAACATACGAGAGTCTAATTTATTAATGACCACGAACTGCATTATTAGAGGCAAAACAAAAAATTATGCGGGTATTAGGGAACCTATTTTTTTCTATTGTCGGTTTTTACTTTTGTTACGGCACCATTTTTAAAAGTGGCTTCATAAACTACTTCTCCACGAATTTCATAGTATTTTACCACACCATTCTTCTTGCCATTTTTATAATTCAATTCGCTTTTTAATGGTCCCTCTTTGTACCAGGTTTGCCACAAACCATTTTCAAAGCCATTTTTGTACTCCTCAAGGCGCAATAATTTATTGAATTTATTATAGTAATGCCATTTGCTATTTTTTACCCCATTGGTATAACTGCCTTGCATTATTTTTGAACCGTTGTAACGCCATGTTGTATAAATTCCGTTAAGTACACCGTTTAGGTAATTTTCATTTAACCTAAGTTGGTTGTTTGAGTACCAATACTTTGCATTGCCGTTTTTTAGGTTGTTTTTATATGAAAGTATATAGTCTTTATTGTTATTTTCAAACCAGGCGTGCCAAGTGCTATCCATTAAGCCATTATTAAAGTAGCCGGTTAATTCAAGCTGTCCATTCTCGTACCACCGCTTCCAAAAGCCGGTTTCTTTCCCATTAACAAAATTGCCTTCATGAAATTTTTGTTTGTTTTCATAATAGATTACCCAATGCCCATTGCGCAAACTGTTTTTATAATCGCCCTCTTTCCATAATTCGCCGTTGCTATACCAGTAAACCCAGTGGCCTTCCATTTTATTATTTTTATAATGCCCCTCGTTTCCTTTTTGTCCGTCGGTTCGCCAATATGTCCATAAACCATCCTGTATATCGTTAATAAATCCGCCTTCAATATCTTTTTTTCCATCCTTTTGCCACCATATGGCTTTGTTGTTTTTTTTATTATCAACAAAATTTATTTTGCTTGCCATTTCCCCGTTTGCAAACCAATCAATTTGCAAGCCATTTTTAAGGCCATTATTATATGGTATCTGTAATTTCATTTTGCCATCATGATACCAATAGTTCCAGATACTATCCTTTTTTTCATCTACAATCAATCCCTCCATCTCTTTTTGCCCATTTTGGTAGTATCTTATATTTAACCCGTTTTCGTAATTAATTACACTTAGTAAGTTCCCATTTCTGTAATATGACAGCCATTTTCCAATTTCTGTTCCGTTTTTATAATTGCCCGACGACATCATTTGCCCATTAATGTAATATCGTTTCCATTTTCCATTGGGTAAACCGTTTTTATAGTTTCTGGTCTCTTTAATACTTCCGTTTTTATAAAAAGCAGTATAAATACCTTCGCCATTATCAATAAGCTTATTACCGTCTTTATCCCAAAATGCCATTAAAAAAATAGTATCGTCTTTAAATTTTTCTTCTTTAATTTGTTGCTCTTTGCCATTATACTTTGTCCATATACTATCCTTTTTTCCATGTTTATAATATCCGGTTATTCGGGATTTGTTGTTGGAGTAGTTTTCAAAATAATACCCGTGTAATAATCCAAATTTAAATGCACCTTGGTTTTCTATGTTTCCGTTTCTAAAAAAATAGGTCAGCTTACCGTGCACTATCCCATTTTTAAACTCAGTTTCCTGAAGTTTAATGCCTGTACTGTCATAATATATCCAAAGACCTGTTTCTTGTCCATTTTTTAATATACCTGAACTGGCTAATTGTCCATTGTTATAAAATGTTTCGGTTTTTTTCTGTGCCCAATTCTGCTGAAAAAGCATTACAAATAGTAATATAAAAATCAGTTTCATCTGTTTATAATTTTTCATTTTACCTGTTTGCCAATACAGGCAGGCTGTATGGCAAACAGGTAAAATCATCGTTGAGTGCCCGCCTGAATTATTCGGGCAGATGTCTCAATAATTATCTCAGCCATGGGCTGTTTTATTTTTTTAATATTTTTAAACAAACCTACATTTATTTAATAAAGTGCCAAAATTTTATGCTGTCTTAATATCCGTATGCGGATTGTTTTTTTGCGAAGTGTGCTAATCTGCTTTTGGCAGACACTAGTTAACACTATGTTTTAATTGCATTAAAAAAAGCATACAATTTTAATTTTACTATTATACAGTTTCAAAATTATTGCCTATATTTGCATCCTCAAAAATGGTGGATGTAGTTCAGTTGGTTAGAACGCTGGATTGTGGTTCCAGAGGTCGCCGGTTCAAATCCGGTCTTCCACCCAAAAAGTCCCGTAGTTATTCGGGGCTTTTTTGTTTATGGGAATAGTAGGATAATAATAAATATTTTACCATGCCCGACAAAACAAAAAGCCTCTAAAGTGTTTGCTTTAGAGGCTTTTTGTTTTAAATCTATTAGGCTTCTGAATTATTTACAAAGTGATTTGTTTCGTACTTCAGTTAGTAAGTTTTCAGCCATTTTATTTAGTTTAATATAGACTAAATTAACCCCACCTGATTTTTTTGTAATACAATCCGGATGATCAATTATTATCTGTTTTCCTATGTTTTGTAATGCTGTATTACAAGTATTTGCATCAACACCATCGCAATAATAGTTTTCACCACTATATGTGTAGTATGATTTATTTACTCCATCGGTACAAAAAGTTGCAATAATACTAATGTCTAAATTTGGGCAAAAATCTTCAGCAATATCCTCACCATCACAAGTTTCAGCATCTTCTGTTTCACAGGCTATAAAAGCTACTGATACAAATGCTAGAAACATTAAAAATAAATACTTTTTTGTTTTCATAATATAAATTTTAAAAGTTAATATCTAATTTTCACGGGAATATAAAGTACAAGTTAAATATAATCAAAATTATTGCAATGTATTATTAAGTTCTTTCTCTATAATTTTTTTTAAGTGCTTATAGTTTTTGTAACCCCTATAAACAGTATTATTTATTATATACGTGGGAGTTCCGGTAAGGTTATTATTTTTAAAGTCAGATTTATTTTTTAATAAATAGTTTTCAGCTTCTCCGGAAATCATACATTCTGCAATAAAAATATCCTTTTCAATAAACTCTTCAACAACCATATCAAACTCCTTTGTATAAACAACTTTTGGCTCTGTTAAAAGTAATTTATCAAGCTTATCAAAATTGCCGTATTTGTTAATGCAAACAGCAGTTTTTAAACCATTAAACATGCGTTTATCGTTGGTTAATTCAATAAGCTTTACCACAAGCCTAATTTTTTTTGTGTCAATATACTCTTTTTTTAGGGTTGGGTAAGCTTCATTAAAAAATTTGCGGCAAAAAACACAGCTATAGCTCGAATATAAAAACACAGTAAGCGGGGCAGAATCTGATCCATAAACTATATCTAAATTGTTTACAGCTATTACTATAGGTGTTTTATTACTGTTTTTATTAAAAATAATCAACAAAGTTATAGCTATTATTATAACCAATAAACTATATATTATAAATTTTGAATTGGGTTTATTCACAAGAATAAAAATTTACCTGATACTACTTATTTAAAATAGCTTTATTACGAGCCGACCTATCTAATTCGGTACTAAAGTTTACTAATAATGGATTAAATAAAAGATTTAAAAAACCCTCTTGCTTGTTTAAATTATTTTTAAATTTCTTTTTAAGTTTTTCATTATCAAAACCATTCTTTTTTTCTTCTCCAATTTCCATTGATATAAGGTTAATCCCTTTTCTTTCTACTGTGCCACCATCTTTTTTATTCTGCTTGGCTTGTGATTTCATTAATTTTTCTGACTTGCCGGTAAGCACATCGCCTAAATGCAACACTAAATGGTACTCATAGCCAATTTCATCTGTCATGCCATGCATGGCAAAGGCAGATAAATCTAGGGCATTACTTACAATATCGGTTCTTGGCACATATATTTTATCTTTATACATAAAAATACTTGTTTTCAGGGTATTAAAATCCATCTTGTTTAATTCTTTTAATCCCCCAATTCCAACCGATGCATCTACAAGTGGTTTAAAATCGTGTATTTTACCATTTTCAAGCATAAAGTTTCCTTTAGCCCTTATTTTTCTTGTGGGCCAATCGCCATCTCTATAAAATGCCCTTGTATGCAATTCACTTGTAAGTATGCCACTTACTTTTTCGTATGTTAAGGCAGTATCGCCAAAATTGTCATTATCTATTAATAACTGTTTAATATCTAAATTATTAACGGTATTTCTAATATCAACAACCGGTTTTTCCCAATTGCGGGCATCAAGTTTTAACGATGTGTTTAAAACGCCACCGCACATTTTAAATGTAAATAGGTCAATTACATATAGGCTGTCGGCAAGCCTAAATTTTAGCGATATATCCTCTATCATGTTTTTCTCATATTCGAAACTTTTTATGGCAAATTTTCCTCTAACAAGGAAATGGGGTACTCCAAGCTTTTCAAAATTTGGCAGTAACCATTGGTTTTCTACAGTATCGGCAGGTTTGGTTGTTTCTGTAACATCGGTAGTTTCGGTAGTTTTGTCGTTGTTCTCAGCAATATTTTCATTGGCTTGCGTTGTGCCAGGTTTCTCAACAATACCATCGGTATTTGTTGTGTCTTCTGTCATAAAAAGTGCCATAAATTCGTTTGTGATATTGCCCAGCTTTACATTTGTTTGCACAATAAGCTCTTTGTCGCGTCTCTGTTGCATAATTGTTTTATACATGTTCCAAATTTGGGTAGAGTCCATCCAAAATTCCATGCCGTTGTAGTTGCCATGCAGTTTATCAATTTTAATTGTATCGGATTCCATTGCAATGGTTGCCGAAAAATTTTGAACACCCGACAAAGGGTCATCGGGCATTGCCACATTAATATCAGTTGCTTTCATAAAAAAGCTGCTGTTTTCAAAAATCAATGTATTAATTTGATTCTCTATTGAGTCGGGGTCTATTGTTCCGTGGGAGCTTATTTTGGAGTAAAATTTACCTGATAGTTCTGTAATCAGCGTATCGGGCAACATAGGCTTTAGCCCATCTAAGTTGAGGGTTATTTCGCTATTATATTTAAATGTTGGTGTTTCAAGGTTTTCAAGCTCTAAATTAACGTGTATTTTGCTATTATTTATTTCAATATGCAAAGGTTGTATATTTACCGACATGCCCTGCATATTGTTTATGCTGCCATTAAAAGTGGTATTTAAGTATGAGTTGCTTAGGTTTACCTTATACTCGGGTAACGAAACCGATAGTGCTGATATTTTAAAACTGTTTGGGCGGTAATTTATTTTGGCATTAAACGATTTAACCGACAGCGATGTGTCCACAACAATATTCAGATTATGGAATGCCACAGTTGTCTTACTGTTTGCCATAATATAGTCAGTAAAATCGTCGCCAATTGAGTCGGGCAACCTGCCCCGTGTAAATATGTTTGCGGTAACCCTACCGGTAATTGATTCAATGGTAGAGTCGGGTATAAAGGCTTTAAAATCGGGAATATTAATATCCATTTTTGTATTTACCTTATAGTTTAAATGGTCAAGGTTGCTTACCTCAAATGATAAGTCAATCTTACTTTTGCCTGTCTCAACATGCAAATTTTTAAAATTAACTACTGTGGTTTTATTGTTTTGTAAACCACCGTTGGTTATATGCCCTGTAAACGACAGGTTTTTTAATTCGGGGTAACCCATTGCGGCAATTCTGCCTTGCTCCATTGTTATATTCATATCAACATGGGGCATTTCAGTTTCGGAGTAGCCGCCTTTAATTTTTGCGTTTACCTTAATTATGCCCTCGGCAATATCAACACCATACTCTTTTAAAATTTCAGCAGGGGCATATTTAATAAGTTCGCCAATATTAAACTGTGAGCTGTTTAGGTTTAAATCAAGTTTTATTTCATCATTAATAATGGTATTTCCGTCTAACGATATCTCAACGCCGTCGGTGTTAATGGTAAAATGATTTATAGTAACCGAGTCGCCCGAGTATTTTAAATCAAACCCAATATTGGTATTTTCCATTAGGTTAATATTGGTTTCAGGATATGTTAAATCTGATATATTAATGATGCCGTTTACCTTACCTTTAATATCATCGCCTTTAAGCTTACCGTTTAATTTTATTTGGGGTATATTAATACGGGCTTTGGTTAGGGTAGTGCTGTCGTTGTAGTATAAATTAATATTTTTCAGGGTTAGCTCTTTTAAGGTAAAAGCCATGGGTAGTACAGTATCAGTTTCTTCTATATCTTCTTCAACTAAAGTAGTATCGGTTGGTGGTATTAAAAAGTCTATATTGCTGATGCTGTCGGAATTTACCAAATACCTTATATCGGCATCAAATACCTCAACTTTAATTACTTCAAACACATTGTTCATTAAAGCTTTTGTACTAACTGATAAGTATATTTTACCAAATTTTAATATGGGTTGTTTTAATACATGAATAGTATCGGCAGATAGAGAATCGATATGTGGTTTTAGCGATATATTGTTAAGCTCAATAGTAGCAAGGGGGAATTTGCGGAGCAGGTTAAACGACACGTTTTCTATTTCAATAGGGGCTTCAATTACTTCGCTAATGCGGATTAGTGCGGCATCAGCAATTTTATTCTCCAACAGTTTTGAAGCTACAGTTAATGCTATTACAAAAACTATAATACCTAAAACAATATACAATAGTACTTTTAATATTTTTTTCATTTGTTTAAAATTTTACCATGAAGACACAAAGGTTCAACAAATATATTATATGAGTGTTTAATCTGTTTATAAGTATATTTATAACGGATACCCAGTACTTTAACATAATATTTTACCATGAAGACACAAAGGTTCAACAAATGTTTTATTATGGGTGTTTCATCTGTTTGTTTTTTAACAAGGTATTTCCCAATTATTATATCAAATTCTTTTTTGTCAATAGGTTTCGATATAGAATGATAGCATTTGAGCAAAATAGTTTCTTTTTAATTTAGTTGAAGTTATTATTTCCCTAAAAGCAATAATATTAACAGTAAATACTCCTTATAAATTCAAACTTTTTGTGTATTTTTCGTTACTAAAATTGTAATTGTTTGATATGCAAAATAGTGAAAATATATCTATTCAGAAAATTGACCTTGAAAAGGTGCTTAAAGAGAGGAATCCTCGATTATTGAAAATAATACCTGCATTTATTATTAATTGGTTAAAACGGATTATCCACGAAGATAAGCTTAATTATATAATAGAAAAAAATTACAATAAGGAACCTCATGAGTTTGCCGGAAGCAGTGTAAAATACTTAAATGTAAATGTTATTGTAAAGGGGAAAGAAAACTTGCCGCCAAACAACAAACGGATGGTTTTTGTGGCTAATCACCCTCTTGGTGGGCTCGATGGTTTGGCTTTAGTTGAGGTTGTATATAATATTTATGGTGAGGTACGTTTTCCGGTAAACGACCTTTTATTAAATGTGACGGCATTAAAAAAGTCTCTTATTCCAATAAATAAACATGGTAAACAATCGCGTGAAGCTATTAGAGCAATTGATGATGCTTTTAAATCAGATTTTCCGATACTATATTTTCCTGCCGGATTGTGCTCACGTAAAGTTAAGGGAAAAATAACGGATTTAGATTGGAAAAAGGGTTTTCTTACACAATCTATAAGAAACAAACGTGATATTGTTCCTGTTCATATAAATGGGGAAAACTCAAATTTTTTCTACAATTTGTCAAATTTCAGAAAAGCAGTTGGTATTAAAGCAAACATTGAGATGCTTTTTCTTGTTAATGAGATGACTAAGCAGAAGAATAAGGATTTAATTATTACCTTTGGTGAACCAATTCCGTGGCAGACTTTTGATAAATCAAAAACCATTGTTGAATGGACTAATTTTATCAGAAACAAAACTTATGAATTGGAATAAAACCCACCACTAGGTTAAATAAGGGGCAAACAATGCGATAAAGTTAATTGTTATGTATTAATAGAGCTGCATTTTTATAAGGTTTCGTAAATTTATGGCAAATAAAAAATAACGGTAGCGTTTTAAACAAGTTAAAAAGATATTAAATAAAATTAGTTGCAAGCATGGAAAAGATAATTGATGCGGTTGATACAAATTTGCTTGAAAAAGAGTTAACACCAAATAAGTTTGTTCGGACTACAAACTATGGTGATAACGAAATATATATATTTACTCATTATGATTCGCCTAATTTAATTAATGAAGTTGGCAGGTTACGTGAAATAACCTTTAGACAGGCCGGTGGCGGAACCGGCAAAGCAGTTGATATTGATAAATACGATTTGGCCGACAAACCTTATAAACAGCTTATTGTATGGAGTCCTACTGAAAGGGAGATTTTGGGTGGTTACAGGTTTATTTTAAGTAAAGAAGCTCCTATTGATAGTGATGGTAATCCTGTGTTGGCAACTTCGCGCCTTTTTCATTATTCCGATGAGTTTAAAAATGAGTATCTCCCTTATTTTATTGAACTGGGACGATCGTTTGTTGTGCCAAGCAAACAAGCTACAAATGTGGCGCGGCGCGGGCTTTTTACACTCGATAATCTTTGGGACGGGCTTGGGGCACTTGTTACTGATAACCCTGAAATAAAATACTTTTTTGGCAAGGTTACAATGTACCTAAATTACAATAGAGAGGCACGCAACATGATTATATACTTTTTGCATAAATACTTTGGAAATAACGATCACCTGATAAAGCTAATAGACCCACTTGATTTAAACATAGACAAGGAGAAACTTTCAAAATTATTTAGCGGTAACAGCTACCAAGAAGATCATAAAATACTTTCGAAAAAAGTACGCGATTTGGGTGAAAATATCCCTCCGTTAATAAATGCCTACGCAAACTTGTCGCCTACCATGAAGGTATTTGGCACAAGTATAAACCCTTATTTTGGAGGAGTTGAAGAGACAGGGATATTGATTACCATAAAAGATATTTATGAATCGAAAACTAGGCGGCATCTTGAGTCGTATATAAAGCAAAAAAAGTAACATATGTAATACCATTTTAAAATTAAAATTACTGGTATAACACCGCCATCCTTGGCGGTATTGTCTATCTCAAAATTTAATTTTAGTGTGGTTTATAATTCCTTACTAATAAGCTCTTTCGTTTCTGCCTTCAACAAAATTTATAAATGATTTATTTACAACTTTATTGCCTCCGGGCGTAGGGTAATCGCCTGTAAAATACCAATCGCCCAGATGGTTGGGGCAAGCTTTATGAAGGTTTTTAACAGTTTGATATACTACCTGAACCTCAGATTTTATTGAATTATTTTTTATTATTTCGGTAATTTTGGTCGAAATCTGTTCATTAGTAAATGGTTTAAATATTTCAGGAACATAGTTTATTATATCCTCTTTGGGCAAAAATTCCTGTTCTTTTGACTTTTTATAAACCTCGTCGATTATTGATTGTTTATTTTGTTCTTTTAGTAGCTGTATTGCTGCCTGAAAAGCAATAAAATCGCCCAGTTTGGCCATGTCGATACCATAACAATCGGGATACCTTATTTGTGGCGATGATGATACAATTACAATTTTTTTAGGTTCTAACCTGTCAAGTATTTTTAGTATGCTTTGTCGCAGTGTAGTGCCGCGTACTATTGAATCATCAATTATTACCAAATTATCGACTCCCTTTTTAATAGTGCCGTATGTTACGTCATAAACGTGTCCTACCAAATCGTCGCGCCCCTTGTCTTCTGAAATAAAGGTGCGTAGTTTTACATCTTTTATGGCTACTTTTTCAGCTCGTGTGCGTAATTCAAGAATTTTCCTCAACTCTTTTTTGGTAATGTCCTTACCTTTTTCAAGAATCAACTTTTGCTTTTCATCAATAAGCCAATCTTCAACCCCTTCAAGCATTCCATAAAATGCCGATTCGGCAGTATTTGGTATAAATGAAAAAACTGTATTCTTAATATCATAATTTATAGCTTTTAAAATATCGGGTATTACCAGTTTTCCAAGTTTTTTACGCTCCTTATAAATATCATGGTCGCTGCCTCGCGAAAAGTAAATACGCTCAAACGAGCATGCTTTGTTTTTATGCGGAATACGTACTGCCTTTTCTGAAATAGAGCCATTTTTTTTAATTAATAGCGCATGCCCCGGTTTAATCTCTTTAACATCATCAATATGGGCATAAAAAGCTGTTTGTATTGGCGATCGTTCCGATGCTGCAACTACAAACTCATCATTGTAATAGTAAAAAGCAGGGCGAATTCCGTTAGGGTCACGCATTACAAATGCATCGCCGTGCCCAATTAGTCCTGCCGTAACATAGCCTCCGTCCCAATTCTTGCTTGCATCTTCTAAAACTTTATAAACATCAAGGTTATCGGCAATCATACTCGATATTTCATTATTTGTATATTTATCGTTTCTATATTGTCTAAAAAGTTTTTGGTTTTCTTCATCTAAAAAGTGTCCTACTTTTTCAAGAATTGTAACGGTATCGGAATAGTCTTTTGGGTGTTGCCCCAATTCGGTAAGATGCCCAAACAGCTCATCAACATTGGTTAAGTTAAAGTTGCCTGCAATTACAAGGTTTCTCGATTTCCAGTTGTTTTCTCTCATTACAGGATGCACATTTTCAATGCTGTTTTTTCCAAATGTACCGTAACGCAAATGCCCTAAAAGCAGCTCGCCCGCAAATGGCAGTTTATTTTTGGCAAAAACCGGATCGTTTATTGATGATTGATTTTCATCGGTAATTATTGCCATGCGGGAATTAATTTCCGAAAAAACATCAACAATGGGAGTGGATGCGTTTGATCGCGAACGGCTAAGGTATTTATTGCCTGGTACCATATCTAATTTTAGCGATACTACTCCTGCTCCGTCTTGGCCACGGTTACGTTGTTTCTCCATCATTAAATACAGCTTATTTAAACCATAACGCCATGTGCCATATTTTTTTTGGTAGTAACTTAATGGCTTTAAAAGCCTGATTAATACAAAACCACACTCATGCTTAATCGAATCGCTCATTTTACTTAAATTAAAGGTTGTTTACTTAGGGTTTTAAAAAATAACTTCCGATTCTTATAAACCTTGTTAAATCATAGCTTCACTATTTATACAGGGTAAACATTTTTTGCCTATATATAAAATTTAAAATGCTCGCCTTAACTTTGCTATTGCTACGTTTTTTAAACTTTATCTATGCACAAAATCTTGTTCCTAAATTCTCGGACTTATTTCTTAGTAAACCCTTAACCACATTTGGGGTACAAATATGAAACAATTATTAAAAATATTTGATAAAAATTGGATAAAAAAAGGAAAGGTTTTTTGGGTAAGCACTATTTATTTTGATTAGCCTCAAGTTTTGGAAATTTTATTCTTGATTTTACAATGTACGACCCCGGAAATTTTCTATTAATCATATGAAAATACTCAAAAGCTTCATTTTTATTTCTGAAATCGCCAACTCTAACTTTGAAATAAGGAGCCTTATATTCAAAATAGATAAGGTCTGAATCGAAATTGGGGAAATTATTTCTAAACTTGCGGCTTGTTATATTAGCATTTTCACGGGCTGCATTTCCTGTTCCTGAAAAAATTTGAATCCGATAGCCGGTCAATCCGTTTTTTTTGTTCAGACGTATGTTTTTATCTATTAATATATGTAATGATGGATTCTGGTAAAGGTCAATATTACCACCAAACGAATCATCTTGAATTAACGGGAAAATATCATTTATAGCGGGCTTGGAATAAGCAGTTGTGCCCTGCGCACTTATTTTTAGTACTGTAATTATCAATAAAATAAATAGGCTTGTTTGCTTTATAAACATGGTGTAATTTGCTAATTATCGAATTTAACCCAAATTGAGCAATTATAAGCAAAGTTAAAAATATTATCGAATATCAAAATTGTATTATTGCTTACTTGCCTGAAATGATATTATGGGAACGGGTGAATGGTTTACCATTTGCTGGGCATATGGACCAAGCCAAAAATGACGTGTGCGCTCGTTTTGCTCATTCATAATGGCAACCATATCGGCATCGGTTAAAAGGGCATACTCAATAATTATATCCGACAGGTTTTTTCCCTTTAATGAGTCGCAAACATATTTTACTTTTCTGCGTTTTAAGTAGCTTAATACTTTTGAAACATATTCGTCGAGTATTTTTTTTGTTGCGGCTTTGTTGTTTTCCCTAACATCAATTACATGAACCTCGGCATTAAATGTAAGGGCAAGTTGTGTTATAAATGGCACTTTTTGCCGGGTTTCATAAGTAATGTCAAGTGGTAAAACAATTTTTTTTATTACCCTTTGCGGATAGTTATACCTTATGGTTAAAACAGGGCAATTTGCATTGGTTACAACACGAAAGGCATTGCTCCCTACCCAACGCTCTTCAAAACCCGAAATACCGTGTGTACCCATAATTATCATTTCCGAATCGCCATATTTTGCCTGATTGCAAATTTCAGCATAAATACGTCCCTCTCTGATTCTGTAATCAATTTCTCCTTTTATCTTTTTTTTGTAAGTACTAATTAGGTTTTCAAAATTATCCTCAATACCCGATATTAAAACTTCATTAAAATCTTTTAAATTAAATGATGCGTTATAGTCTGCATTTTTGCGTTTTACATGAATTAACTTTATGTCGTGATTTAATTTATTAGCAATAAAAATTCCATGTTCCAATGCGTTTATTGAATCATTTGAGAAATCGATAGGGACAAGAATATGGCTCATGGGTTTTATTTTTGTTAATAAAGGTAAAAAAATATAGAATTCTAAACTTGCTACAAGCAGAGTATTTTTTCTACAAAGCTACACTTTTAACATAATTGACACTAAAAACTTTGTGCATCCACAGAAAATCGGCATCAATTGTACCTTTTAAGGTTACCTTAATTTTGCCCGACTTAAGTTTAGGCAGTATGTTTTTTCCGGCAAGCAATAGTTTAACAAAACTTATTTCAACTTTAAAATCGCCTTTAAATTCATTTTTGGCCTTAACTACTACTTTATTGGGTATTTGTAATTTGCCTAATTTTACGCCTTCGGCATAAATATCAATATCGGCATTGTTAATTGTAAACTTAAAGCCATTTGGGTTAAACAAGGTAAAATTTGTTGTTACTGCAACTCCTCCATTTTTTTCTTTAACCTTAAAACTGTTAATATCTTTTAACTCTAATGGTTTAACAAATGAGCAGCTTGTGGCTGTAAGCAATAAAACTGTAATTAGTAAAAAATAGTATCGGGTATTATTCATAATAAAAAGTAATAAAAAAGGCCGCTTATAAATAAACAGCCTTTTTATATAAGTAATGTAAAAACTTTATTTACGCATTTTTTTGCGTGTAGAGTAATTTATTCTTAAGGCACTTACTCGCCGCAATTCCTGTTTAATATCGGTAATAATACCCATTTTGGTCTTTTCGTCAACCTTTAACGATGTTGTCATAAATGGTACCACTTTTTCATCACGTTTTTGACGCTCGGCTTCAATATAATCGCCTATGTCTTTAACCTCGGCAAATGCATCGTTAAGCTGAATACGTGGTTCGGTACCAAAATATTTCACAAATGATTTTTTTGGTGCACCTACTGAAATATAGCTTACTAATGATTTTTTCTCAAGCTTTTTAATTTCAGATGCTTCAGGCTTACGAATATCTATTTTTAATTCTACCTCTTTCATGGTTGTACTAACCATAAAAAAGAAAAGCAACATAAAAACAATATCCGGAAGGGCTGATGTATTTATAGCAGGTACTTCTTTTTTCCCGTCTTTTCTAAATTTTCCCATAATTAATTTCCTCCGTAGTTTTTAGGTTCTGCTTCTGAAATTCTTTGGGGATATACTTTTTTAACGGCTTTTTGTTTGTCATCAATAAGATCGTTGTAGCGTTTTCCGAATTTCTGTAAAGCCAACCCATCACGAAGTTCGTTGTAGGCAGCTGCTAATTCGTTTTGCGCCTGAATATATATCCCGTATGAGGTACCCCTGTCATTTTGAAGCGATATAATTTGCTTTGAGACCTGATATACCCCAAAATAGGGAACTTCAACCTCTTTAAATTCAGGCAAATTATCTTTTTTTGCAGGGTTTGCAATAAACTCTTTGGCTGCCTCTTTTAAATACCTTATATCCATTGGTTTATTCTCCACCAACAACTGATCATTTTTGTTAATCAAAACCACAAAAACATTACGTTCTTTAATTTTTTGATCATCATCTTGAATTTGATCAGGTGGTACTGGTGGTGGTAACATCCTTGATATACCTGTATCGGTATCCATGGTAGTTGTTACCAGGAAAAAAATCAATAACATAAAGGCTATATCAGCCAATGATGCTGAATTATATTCTGGAAGTTTTCTTGGCATTTTTCCTCCTTTTAAAAATTGTTTATTCCGTTAAAAAACGGATATGTTTTATTTAAACGCACTTCTGATTTCAGTATAAATCAGACTAGAAAATGATAATCCCAAAAGGATATAAAGCATGTAAAGCGTGGCACCTGACCAACGTGATGTACTTGCTGTAATATCAAATACTTCACCTGCAGCATCAATCGGTATAATATCGCTTGCTATTGCATAAGATACGAGTAAAAGCAATCCGAATGCTGCAAAAACAATAAGACCGGTTACCATACTCTTTTTTGAACTAAAGATATTGGCTATTGCAAACAGTATAACAGAGCTAATTGCTGCAATACTAAGAGCATAAGTCCATATCAATAGAATATTTTCATTTTTATTTATCATAAATATCACTCCTAAAACAATACTTATGGCAAATAAAGCATAGAAAACATAACTGATTATTTTAATTGCTAAACTTTGACCCATAATAAATTATTTTTGATTGTATTTAGTAAGCATATCAATAAGTGTAATAGAAGAATCCTCCATGTCATTTACAATTGAGTCGATTTTTGCAACACAATAGTTGTATAGTACCTGAAGAATCATAGCAACAATAAGACCTGTTACAGTTGTAATAAGTGCCTGAGAAATACCACCTGCCACAAGACCTGGAGAGATATCGCCGGCTGCCTTAATTGCATCAAAGGCGGCAATCATACCAATTACAGTACCCATAAATCCAAGCATGGGAGCAAGAGCAATAAACAGAGAAATCCATGATAGGTTTTTCTCCAATAAGCCCATTTGCACACCACCGTATGCAACTACTGATTTTTCAACAACTTCAACACCTTGATCTGCACGGTCTAATCCTTGATAAAAAATACTAGCAACCGGTCCACGCGTGTTACGGCAAACCTCTTTTGCTGCTTCAACACCTCCTTGGTTCAATGCTTCTTCAACATCGGCCAATAATTTTTTTGAATTGGTTGTTGAGAAATTCAGGGTAAGAATTCTCTCAATGGCAATTGCTAAACCAAAAATAAGGGCTAATACTACAATACCCATAAATCCGGCACCACCTTCAATAAATTTTTGCTTAACAACTTGATGAAGAGTTGCTCCTTCCAATTCATCTCCTTCAATTTCTTCATATAGTGTTTCTGCTGGTGTTTCAACCATAGCTACTGTATCAATAGCTACCGTATCAGCCACAACAGTTGTTGTATCGGTTACTTCTTCTTCGTTAATTTGTGCAAACGACACGTTAGATGCTATCATAAGCATCCCCATCACAGTAAATAATGCGAGTAGTTTTTTCATTGCTTTGTTTTTTTTGTTATTTATTTTCAATTTATACTAATTTATATTTATTTCATTTGTTTTACATGTCAATACTACTGCGGAGAAAGAGGGATTCGAACCCCCGAAACCATTTCACACAGTTTACACGCTTTCCAAGCGTGCGCCTTCAGCCACTCGGCCATTCCTCCTTTAAAATGCAAATTTAATAAAACTTGAATTTTGGGCGGCAAATTACAAAAAATTTTAAAACCTGAAATAATAATTAAACATTTATTTCTCCTCTCATTGATTTTGTTAGGTAATTAATGACTTCCTTTTTAGTTAAATTTTGACCAAATAGAAACATTAATTTTGTTACAGCTGCCTCTGTTGTTATATCGCTACCACTTATTACACCTGCACCTATTAATCCCAAACTTGTTTCGTAAACTCCCATTTCAACACTGCCTGCACTACATTGAGTAACGTTAATTACTATTACTCCTGAGTTTACTATTTGTGTAATTATATCAATAAACCATTTTTCTGATGGGGCATTACCCGACCCATAACTCTCTAATACCAAACCTTTTAAGCCTTTAATAGTTAAATAGGCATTTAGCACTTCCGGTGCAATACCTGGAAAAATTTTTAAAATAGCAACATTTGTGTCTATATTATGAAACACATTTAAATTGCGTTTTATTACCGGATAATTTATGGCTGAATAATTATAAGTGATATTAATACCTGCTTTAGCCAATTCGGGATAATTATATGAACGAAATGCATCAAAATAATCGGCAGTATGTTTAGTTGTGCGGTTACCCCTGTACAATTTGTTTTCAAAAAATATGGTTACTTCAGGCACTAATGGCTGGTTGTTTTTTAGTGCGGCGGCAATTTCAATTGCGCTAATAAAATTTTCTTTTCCATCGGTACGTATTGTTCCAATTGGCAGTTGCGAGCCTGTAAAAACAATTGGTTTGCTTAAGTTTTCGAGCAAAAAGCTCAAAGCTGATGCCGAATAGGCCATGGTGTCGGTGCCATGTAATATTACAAACCCATCATAATCATCATAATTTTTATCAATTAGCTCGGCAAGGTGCACCCAAGTTTCAGGTGTAATGTCTGATGAGTCAACAACTTTTTCAAAAGTTATTGTAGTAATGTTAAACCCGAATTTGTTTAATTCCGGAACCTGATTCATTATATGGTCAAAATCAAAAGGTACCAACGAACCTGTTTCAGCGTCGTCAATCATACCAATGGTACCGCCTGTATAAATAATTAGTATTGAAGTTTTTGAATTTGCCATATGTTTTTGCCTTTTTACGCCTATTTAACACATTAAATATAAACCTAAATTATGTATAAATTTTTCTATTCCAAAGTCAAACTACCGCAAATAAAGAGAATGCCTGCCAGACAGTTAGGCTGGCTCAAAATCCGATTCTCAAAATAACTACGGCTATTCCTGCGATTCGAATTTCTGCGCTCCCCTTTATTTATTGTATTTTGACTTTTCATAACAAAAAACTCATTAATAATTTAGATTAAACACCCTTATTGCATTTTGGGTTGTTACATTTGCAACCTTATTGAGCGGATATTGATAAACATCTGCTATTTTTTCGGCAATTAGCTTTATATAACTGCTTTGATTGCGTTTGCCCCTAAATGGAACCGGCGCAAGATAAGGACTATCGGTTTCTAAAACAATATGATTTAAGTCAATCTGTTTTATTACCTCACGCAGGTTTGTGTTTTTAAATGTTACAACCCCACCTATACCAAGCATAAAGCCCATGTTTATTATCTGTTTGGCTTGTTCAACAGTTCCTCCAAAACAGTGAAAAATACCTGTTAAATCATCGGTTACCAAAGGCTCTAATGCTTTATAAACTTCATTAAACGAGTCGCGGGTATGAATAACAATAGGCCATTTTAGCTCAATTGCCCATTTTACCTGAGTTTTAAAAGCATCAAGTTGTTCTTTAAAATGTGTTTTGTCCCAATATAAATCAATGCCAATTTCTCCTATCCCATTAAACAAAGAACGTTGCGATATATAATCTTCAACCTGTGCCAACTCTTTTTTATAATCGCTTTTTACCGAAGATGGATGAAGCCCCATAAGCGGATAAACCATGTCGGGGTGTTTTTCAGCCATCTTAATCATATTACTGTGACTTTTGCTGTCAATTGCCGGCGTTATTATTCGGTTTACCCCCTCGTTTTTAGCTTTTTGTAGCACTTCGTCTATATCACTGCTAAACTCTTCTACATATAAATGAGCATGTGTATCAATAAATTCCATAAGCTTTTTTAGTTAAACTTTGTAAAACACTTTTCCGGGAAGGCACTTTACCGTATCTGCAAATTCGAGGTTTAACAACAATGCCGAAACTTTTGACATGGTAAAACCTGAGTTTCGGCAAATTACATCAATTGTAAGTTCTTCACCTTTATCTAATAAATCCATAATTACTTTTTCCTCTTCAGAGAAATTATGAAATAGTGTTTTTTGTTTTGGCTGAGCCGATGCCTCCCATCCCATAATATATTCTAAATCTTCAACGGTTTCAATAAGTGCCGCTCTGTTTGATTTAATTAATTTGTTGGTACCCAATGAAAACTTGTCGTTTAATCGCCCGGGAACCGCAAAAACATCGCGGTTATATGAATTTGATAAATCGGCTGTAATAAGCGAGCCGCCTTTAATATCGCTCTCAACAACAATGGTTGCATCGCATAATCCGGCAATTACCCTGTTGCGGCGCACAAAATTATTTTTATCAGGAAAAATACCGTGCATAAACTCTGTTATCAATCCGCCATGTTCTAACATTTGTGTTGCAATTTTACGATGCTGCGCCGGATAAATAGTGTTTAAACCATGAGCCAAAACACCATAGGTTGGCATACTGTTTTTTAATGCTGCTTTATGTGCAGCTATGTCAATCCCAAAAGCTAAACCACTGATTATTACTGCATCGTGTCCTTTTTCTTTTAAGGAGGTTACTATTTTTAGGCAAAAATCTCTGCCATATTGGGTTGAGCTTCTTGTTCCAACAATTGAAATATATTTTTTATTGTCATTTAAAAGCCGGCCTTTGGTAAAAAGCAGCAATGGGGCATCTTCACACTGTTTTAACCTATATGGATAGTCATCATTAAAAATTGAAGTTGCTTTGATATTATACTTTTCAATAAATTCCAGCTCTTTATCTGCACGCTCATAATGCTTGCCCGATACAATTGAATCAATTAATTTAGGACCAATACCGGGAATTTTCAGCAAATCTTTTTGCTTAATTTCCAAAGCATTTTTAGCATTGCCGGCGTATGCAATAAGCTTGCGCGATGTCATGCTGCCAATGCCCGATACCGACCAAAGGGCTAAATAATTGCGTAGTTCTTCTTGTGTAATGCCCATTTAGTTAATTAATAAATTGCTATAGCCTTATTATTATTATTATTATTGCAAAGTTTGGTTTACGTTTTTTTTATTTTAGAATTTATTTTTATAATTAAATCAAGTGCTTTTGTAACATTAGCAATCTCGTCCTTTTTTAGTGAACTTAATCCTATACCCGGGTATTTTGCCATTCCGCTTGGTGTTTCAAGACTAAGGTATAGTGTTTTTTTTATCCCTCCCAAGCTTGTTTTTAATTTATAACTTCTAAATTCGGTTGCTTTAATTTTTACCGAATTACTGGCCGATTTAAAGGGGGATAGTGTTTTATAAAGGATTGTAATTTTATTGGGTCCGGCATAAAAAATTATATAGTTTAAACGAAATACTGCCATTACTAAAAAGAAAAACAATAAAACACCAATAGCTATTGCCATTAAGCCTAAATTTTTTAAATCGTAAACAAGGTATATCACAGCTATGGCAGCAACTACCAATAGTGGAATTAGCATGTATATCAGCTTTATTATCCCTGCTCGTTTAGCGTTATCTAATTTCATACGTTTATAATTTTATTAATCTCAAAAATAGTTAAAACTATACTGTTTCTAAAATCTAACTTTAATCTTCTCTTTTTTGTTTAAAGAACTTACGCACTAAATAGGCACATTCATTTTCGAGAACCCCACCAATAACTTTGGTTTTGGGGTGTAAAAATTTTGCTTTATGATTGCTATAACCACGTTTTTCGTCAAAAGCGCCAAAAACAATTTTACTTAATTGTGTCCAATATGATGCCCCTGCGCACATTACGCAAGGCTCAAGTGTTACATAAAGGGTGCAGTCGTTCAGATACTTGCCCCCAATAAAATCGGCAGCAGCTGTAAAAGCCTGCATTTCGGCGTGGGCAGTTACATCGTTTAGCGTTTCGGTTAAATTGTGGGCTCTGGCAATTACCTGATTGCCGTGAACTATAACAGCCCCAACTGGCACCTCATCTTTTTCAAAAGCAACTTGAGCCTGCTCTAATGCTTTTTTCATAAAAAACTCATCGGTAAAAACCATAACTATTATTGTATAAATATTTTTAAATACCTGAATATTTGTGCTTTCGCAAAAGTAAAAAATATTACTTTCGCAAAGTAAAAAAATAGCTGAAAAAAGTAGGTGTTACGTTAAATAAACATATTTAAAGTGTGATTATATTAACAATAGTTTGTTAAACTTTAAGACCTAACAGGTTTTTAAAACCTGTTAGGTCTGATTATCAGTAATATACAAAAATAATCTGATTTTTTTAACATACTGTATATCAGTAAATTGAAAAAATTTAACGAACCATTGTATTAATAAACAGTAAATTATAATAAATCTATAATCATTTTTATTAATAATTTGTACTTTAACTATCAATTAGTTAATTATTATCCTGCGGAATTAAGGTGTTATTATTGAGAATTAAAAATTTAAGATTAGTGATTTGAGATAAACGATTTAAGATTTATATAAAAAAATAGAAATACTATGTACCGTACACATACCTGTGGAGAGTTAAGAGAAGAACACATTGGGCAAAATGTAACATTGAGCGGCTGGGTTCAAAAGGCGCGTGAACTGGGAGGGATGACTTTTGTTGATATAAGAGACCGATATGGAATTACCCAATTGGTTTTTGATGTTTCGAAAAACCCTGAATTAAGTGCCCCTGCCCGCGAACTTGGGCGAGAATTTGTAATAAAGGTAACCGGAAAAGTTATTGAACGTGAAAATAAAAACAGGAAGTTGCCAACGGGCAATATTGAAATATTGGCAACCGAACTAATTATTTTAAATAAATCAGAAATTCCACCATTTACCATAGAGGATGAATCGGATGGTGGCGATGAGCTGCGGATGAAATACAGGTATTTGGATTTAAGGCGTAAACCTTTGCAAAAATCGCTTGAACTGCGCCATAAAATGGGTATTGAGGTACGCAATTTTTTACATAAGCAAGGGTTTTTTGAGATTGAAACCCCATACTTGATAAAAAGTACACCAGAGGGAGCTCGCGATTTTGTTGTTCCATCGCGAATGAACCCAAATGAGTTTTATGCCTTGCCGCAATCGCCGCAAACTTTTAAACAATTGCTAATGATATCGGGTTACGACCGTTATTTTCAAATTGTTAAGTGTTTTAGAGATGAGGATTTGCGTGCCGACCGTCAACCTGAGTTTACCCAAATTGACTGCGAAATGGCATTTGTTGAGCGCGATGATGTATTAAATATGTTTGAAGGCCTTGCCAAGCATTTGTTTAAAGAGGTTAAGGGAGTAGAAATTGAAGGTGAATTTCCTAAAATTACTTACCAAACTGCTATGGATTTATATGGCAGCGATAAGCCCGATACCCGCTTTGAAATGACTTTTAACGATATTACCGATATGGTTAAAGACAAGGGCTTTATGGTTTTTGATAAAGCTGAATATATTGCAGGGATATGTGCTACGGGATGTGCATCATACTCAAGAAAAGAGCTGGACAAACTTACCGGTTTTGTGAGAAGACCTCAGATTGGCGCACAGGGTATGGTTTATGTAAAAGTAAACGAAGATGGTACTTTTAAAAGTTCGGTTGATAAATTTTTTGATGCAGAGGCACAAAAGGAGTGGGCTGAAAAGATGGATGCCAAACCCGGCGATTTATTGCTTATAATGGCAGGCATTAAAAGCAAAACTCAAAGTGCATTGTCTGAGCTCCGTTTAGAAATGGGCAAACGGTTGGGATTAATGGATAAAAACAAATTTAACCCGCTGTGGGTAGTTGATTTCCCGCTGCTTGAGTGGAACGAGGAGAGCAAGCGTTATCATGCAATGCACCACCCTTTTACATCACCAATTATTGACGATATGCACCTTTTTGACACCGACCCCGGTAAAATTAAGGCAAATGCTTACGATTTGGTTATTAATGGTGTTGAAATTGGGGGCGGTTCAATACGTATTCATGATAGGGAGCTGCAACAAAAAATGTTTAAGGCATTGGGTTTTACACCCGAACAGGCCGAGGAACAGTTTGGCTTTTTAATGAATGCCTTTAAATTTGGTGCTCCTCCGCACGGTGGTGTAGCTTTTGGCTTTGACCGCTGGGTATCATTATTTGCCGGATTAAATAGCATACGCGATGTAATTGCTTTTCCGAAAAACAACTCGGGATGCGATGTTATGATTGACTCGCCGTCGAATATAGCACAAGAGCAATTAAACGAGCTTTATTTAAAAATAGTTAAGCCGGAATAAAAAATTACTTTATGCAAAAGTATATTTTATCACTTGACCAAGGTACCAGTAGCTCGCGAGCTATACTTTTTGATAAAAAAGGAAGTATAGCAGGTGTTGCCCAAAAGGAGTTTACCCAATACTATCCACATGCAGGGTGGGTTGAACAAGACCCTGTTGAAATGTGGGAAAGCCAGCTTGCGGTTGCCAAGGCTGTTTTAGCAGATAATAAAATTAAGCCCGAACAAGTTCAAGGCATTGGCATAACCAACCAGCGCGAAACTACAATTGTTTGGGACAAAAACACCGGAAAAACCATATATAATGCCATTGTTTGGCAAGATAAACGAACTGCCGATTTTTGCAACCAGCTTAAAAATGAAGGCTGGAGCGATAAAATATCTGAAAAAACAGGGCTTGTTATTGACAGCTACTTTTCGGCAACCAAAATACACTGGATATTAAATAATGTTAAAAATGCCCGAAAAAAAGCAGAAAACGGTGAGCTGCTGTTTGGTACTGTGGACACATGGTTGATTTGGAACCTGACAAATGGAAAAAACCATGTAAGCGATTTTTCAAATGCCTCGCGCACATTAATTTTTAACATTGCATCACTAAAGTGGGATACTGAACTTTTAGAGCGTTTTGATATTCCTAAATCAATGTTGCCAAATGTTGTTGAATCTAGCTCGCTGGTTGGTACAACCGATGCCAAATTTTTTGATGGTTGCGAAATTCCTATTGCAGGTATTGCCGGCGACCAGCAATCGGCTCTTTACGGGCAGGCAAGTTTTGAGGCCGGGCTGGCAAAAAATACTTACGGAACGGGATGTTTTATTTTAATGAACACCGGAACAAAAAAAGTGAACTCGCAACACGGTTTGCTGACAACACTTACCTGCAAAACAAAAATTAATGAACCGCATTATGCACTTGAGGGCAGTGTTTTTATTGCCGGGGCTGCCATTAAATGGTTACGCGATGCATTGCACCTTATTACTGATGCTAAGGAGACACAAAGCATTGCTGAAAATTTAGAAGATACCGAGGGTGTTTATGTGGTTCCGGCATTTACAGGGCTTGGCGCACCTTATTGGGATATGTATGCGCGTGGCGGAATTTTGGGGTTAACGCTCGGCATTACCGATAAGCATATTATTAAAGCTACTTTAGAATCACTGGCATATCAGAGTAAAGATGTGATAACCGCAATGGAAAAGGATTTTGGTGTTACCATTAAACAGTTAGATGTTGATGGTGGGGCATCTGCAAACAATTATTTAATGCAATTTCAGGCAGATATATTGAGTGCTGAGGTAATAAGGCCTAAAATTATTGAAACAACTGCATTGGGGGCAGCTTTTCTTGCCGGACTGGCAACCGGGTTTTGGAAAAACGAAGATGAACTGAGCAATATAAGAAGTATTGAAAAAACCTTTAGCCCTACAGTACCCTTTGAAATTAGCAAAAAACTATATAAAGGTTGGCAAAAAGCAGTAAGCCGTATTTTAAAGTGGGAAGAGTAGTAAAGTAGATGTTAGGGCACCGGATAATCTTGTGCTGCAATTAAAATTCTAAACCATTGTTCTTGGTCAAGGTTAAGTTGTGTTGCCTCAACGGCAGCCTTAATCCGGTTAGGGTTTAAAGTTCCAATTACAGTAACAGGCTCCGATGGATGCATTATAATCCATGCTAAAGCTACCATATCTATGGAGGCACCACCCAATTCATTGCCAATATCAGATATAGTTTGTCTTAGCTTTTCTGTTTTTTGATCAGAATTATTAAACAAATCTCCACCGCCCAATGGCGACCATATCATTGGTTTAATTTGGTGTTGAATGCATTGGTCAAAAACACCATTATACAAAGGGTTAACATGCATTACCGAAAATTCTACCTGATTTGTTTCAAGTGGAGTATCCATGTTATTTTGCAACATCTCAAACTGGCTTGTAGTAAAATTAGATACACCAAAATGCAAAACTTTACCTTGCTTTTTTAGTTTCTGAAAAACTATATCCAAATCATTTGGATGCATTAACGGACTTGGTCGGTGGATTAACAAAACATCAAGATAATCAGTACCTAAATCGGATAATGTTTGATTAACTGAATTTATAATATGTTTTGCTGATGTGTTATAATAACCAATACAGGTTTTTGATAATGACGATTCAGGGATAATAATACCGGCTTTACTTATTAACTGTATTTTTTTTCGCAGAGTTTTATCGGCTTTTAAAGCCCTGCCCAAAATAGCTTGACTTTTGTAGCTGCCATAAATATCAGCTTCATCAATTGAGGTTATTCCTAAATCAATGGCATTATAAATTATTGATAATACCTGTTTACTTGAGATATCAGGTAAACGCCATAAACCAAGAACCACTTTTGATAGTTCGATACCTGTTTGTGAAATTTTAGTTTTTTTTATCATATCAATTATTTGAGGCAAAATTGGTTAAGGATAGCAATAATACCAATTATAAAGCAAAACACCCGATAAACCATTTCTATTTTCCTTTTTCTTCGTTGAAAATTATTTCAATAAACATAGCTATTCAAAGAATTTTCGCCTTGATAAAGAAAAAATACAGTAATTGGTTAATATTCATTATTGAGATACTCAAATAAATACTTATTTCAATCTTCTATTAATAAACTGATTACA
>CBDUWQ010000031.1:0-26479 GCA_965370965.1 uncultured Bacteroidales bacterium | reverse complement strand
AATTAGCCTGAATAATTCATAAACTTTTTGAAAAAGCAGTTAACATATTGATTATCACAACAAAAGGGTATTTTAGTAAAAAAATTAATTTTTGAAAAAGTTTCCAAGTGCATTTATTTTAATGCATCTGTTTCGTTACGAAACCCTTGAAATATAAAGATATATCGGCGGTTTCCGATGCCTTACAGCTACATAAAACTAAACGCATGAATTATTCAGGTTAGATAGTAAAGGAAATAGCGGGCTACCTTGTGGTGTCCCTTTTAGGCGTTAAGATATTAAACCCCCCGATAAAATACCACTCTGCAAGTACTTCCTTATCAATCTCAACAGAGTTTTATCCTCTATTTTAGTCGATAATTGGTACATTAAACGGTCATGGTTTACTTCATCAAAGAAGCTTTTCATATCCATATCAACAACCACTCTACTTCCCTCTGTTACATATTCGCTTGCTTGTCGCAATGCCATTAAAGCACTCCGCCTTGGGCGAAACCCATAACTTTTCCCTGAAAATTCTCGCTCATAAATTGGACTTAATACTTGGGCGATAGCCTGTTGAATTATCCTATCCGTTACTGTTGGAATACCAAGCTTACGTACTCCACCTTTGGGCTTAGGTATTTCTACCTGTTTTACCGATTGTGGCTGATAATTACCTTGCAACAAGTCATTTATCAATAACTCGCCTTTTACAATAAACCATTCTGCAAACTTTCCTGTTGGCATTTGGTCTATTCCTGCTACACCTTTGTTCCGTTTTACTTGCTTATAGGCTTGTTTTAGGTTGTGTGATGAACAAACTATTGCCATCAAATTCTCTGTTAAGGCTCGTCCTTGTTGTCTCTCTTTATTTGCTTGCTTCTCCTGTCCTGCTTTTGCTTGGGGTACGCCCTTACAATGGTCTGACTGGCGTATAGTATTCTGCTTTTGTTCAATGAACAAATCTTGTTGATATGCTATTAATTGCCGATGCTCCATAAATAAAAGTTCTTACTGACTGCTCCTTATATTAACTAATTCAGTCCTTCGCTATGTGTTACCCGAACACTGCTACTATGACCTCTGCTGACTTCTCATTCTTACCTATATTTTGACCTTTAGCCGACTGTTACCACTCGGTTTGTCGCTGTTGCAACAGGTGTTGAGACCTCTCGGGATAAGGTAATAATCTTTCATTGCGTATTGCCTGATTTACTCTATGGGATTACGGTTGATATTTGGGCGTTCCCAATCCATGGCTCGGTTGCCCTCCCAAGTAAGCCTTATATCCGGTTTCTGTTCGTCAATACATCAATTTTGCTGATGACTTCTTTCAGATTTGTAATCGCCTACAACACCCCTTGCCAATCGCTAATGCTTCCTTTCAACTCGGCGCATACGAGGACTTTCACCCCGCCAGACTATTACCATGCCCGACATACAAAAAAAAGCAAGCTTATTAAGCTTGCTTTTTTTTATACCTATTATGGTTTTATTTAATCACAAATCGTAAAACACCAATTTTACCATCATGTATAACTTTTAGGCTATATAAACCTTTTTCAATATTTCCGGTATTAATTAAGCATTTTTTAATACTTGAATTGTCTATCTCTTTTTGCCATACGGTTTTACCTTCAATACTTATTATTTCAATAATAAATGGCAAATCTGAGTTAAACTCATTAACCAACCAAAATTTTCCACCGTTAGGATTTGGGAAAATAGTGAATTTATTGGCAAGGTTTTCTACAATACCTGTAATTGTAACATTAATAGTATCGTAACCAAAGCATCCTGCTATATTAGAAACCATAACTGAATATTCGCCCGACTCTGAAACGATTATACTTTGTTCATCGGAACCTGTTGACCATAGATAGGTTTCAAACTCAGCCCCTGCATCTAACATAATACTGTCGCTTTGTGTAATATCATCACCAAGGTCAACAATAGGCAGTTCATTAACAATAACTTCAACCGTATCGCTGGCCGAGGCTCCTGTATCATCGGTTACCGTAACATAATAAAAACCTGCTTCGCTAACTTCAATCCTGCTAGTATCGGTAGCTCCGGTTGACCATGTATAGGTGTCAAACCCACTTCCTGCATCAATTATTGCAGTTTCGCCTACGCAAATATTAATTGGCGAGTTTAATGCCAGTAAAATACTGCCGTCAACAGAAACATTATCGCCATTGGATAAAATGCCACCAAGGGTAGTTACATTAAAACTAACACCGGTTTCGTCAACATCATCTTTAAACTTAAATGATATTTCGGCAATCATACCACTTCCTGTGGTGTTTTGTTTGTCGATGCGCGTTTGACCAATATAAATAATATATTGGTTTGTATCCATCTCTGCTACGGTAAGCATATTTACTCCATTTACACCAAGCCAACTGCCCTCAAATGATACCACAACACTATCCCATTTTATTTTTTCGCCTCCAATAACTTCAATCTCATAGCCTATGGCATAAATATCATCAGCTTTTTCTTTTTTACTGGGGGGTGCCAATATTGCCTTAGCTTTACTCCTACTGCCTACAGCTTTCTCATCATCTTCGTTAACCCAAACACAGGCAATCAACCATTCGGGGTTTTTTACATCGGGTTGCCAGTAGTGGCTATACGCAAAGTTTTGCACAATAGCCAGTGTATCGTCCGAGTTTATTACTCCATCGCCGTTGCAGTCGCCATGCTTGTTATTGGTACTGTCTAATTGGTAAGTACTCCAGTTTTGTGCTGTTTGTCCATACCAGTTAATTGTTGCACTTTCACGTGCAGGACCTTCCATTCCGTAATTCAATCCTATTGTCATAATATCGTAATGGTTTGCCTCCAAATCGCTGTTTGCATCGCCCGGCCATACGCAGCTAAACAAACATGGGTTGTCAATAGCGTTTCCAATACGTACATCTTTACAGTATGAGCGTACCCTGCCCACCGATGATGTTGTGCTTAAACAAACTGCATAGTAACCTGTATCGGCATAGGTATGCGACGGGTTTTTTTGTTCTGATGTAACAATATCACCAAAGTCCCAGTAATACGATTCAATATCGCCCAACGATTTGTTTTGGAAATAGGCTGTAGCTGTTGTGCTGTCTGCATAGTAAGCAAAAAATGCAGTATTTTTTGTTGATACATCGCCTATTGCAATAAACTTGCATTTTGTGTTTTGATTTTCGGGGTTTTGCACCGTTTGGCAAACCCTGTAATAGTCGTTAGCAGCATATTGGTATATTGGACTTGTATCTAACGATGCTACTGAATTATCACCAAAATCCCAATACCAATCTACAACCGTACCCAAACTGTTGTCGGTAAAAAATACCGTAAGGCTGTCGTTTGCCGGAAAATAACTAAATGCTGCACTTACCTCTCCATAATCTTGCTGCGTATCTCCCTCAACAAATATTACTTTGTATTTGGTATCAAAACATTCGGTTGCAGTATCAACTACCGTAAACGATACGTCATAATATCCGGGGTTTTCATATACATGAACAGGATTTAGTTGGTTGCTGTTTGTTCCATCATCAAAATCCCATAATAACTGTTTAAAATCTCCTACCGCCTCTGATGTAAATGAAACCGTAAACTCTTCGGGGTAATAACTAAACCGTGCATTACACATTGTTTTTGTGGTGTCAATTACTACAATCACTTTTGTAATTTCATCTAAACAGCCGGTGTTGTCGTTGTATATGGTTTGGGTTACTTCAAAGTACCCTTCGCCTTCATAAGTATTTACAGCGTTTGTGTCGATACTATAATTTCCATCGCCAAAATCCCAAAAGTAATCGGTTGTTTTGCCCATACTTTCATCGTTAAAATAAACCGTTTTGTCTTCGGTATAATAACTAAAACCGGCTCGGCATATTTCAACAGTAGTGTCAATAACACTAATCATGACGTAATACGTATCTAAACAATCGGTTGTGTCGTTAAATACGGTAAGTTCAACTTCATAGTAACCGGGGTCATCATAAGTATTTACAGTATTTGAATCGGTACTGTAATTACCATCGCCAAAATTCCAAAAATAGTTGGTAAATATACCTTGCGATGTGTTTGAGAATGATACTTCTTTTTCGTTGGCATAATATTCAAACGCCGCATTGCACATGGCTTTGGTGGTATCAATTATCATTATAACCTCATAGGCTTCGTCCATACAGTTATTTGTATCATTAAATATGGTAAAACTTACTTCGTAATATCCGGGTTTGTCATAATTGTGTACTGTAACACTATCGTAACTATAGTAACCATCGCCAAAATCCCAAAAATAGTTGGTAACTATACCCATTGATTTACCTGTAAAGCTTACCTCAAGGCTTTTTGCATAATAATCAAACGATGCATCACAAATAGCTGTGTTTACATCGGTAATAGGAACAACATTGCAATATTCGTCCATGCATCCCGATATGGTATCGTAAATTGATAAGCATACCTCATAAAAATCGGGTTCGGAATATTCGTGAGTTGGCTCAATCTGTGTTGAGTACTCTCCATCGCCAAACGACCATAATACTTCGGTAAAAGTACCCGACGATGCATTTGTAAATATTGCTGTTGCATCGTCAACAAAATATGCAAATTCGGCATGACAAATAGTCTCACCAACAGCTGTAACTATTACCATTTTATTAACGCTGTTTATACAATTGCTGTTGCTGTCAAATACTGTAAGCTCAACCCTATAAAATCCGGGTGTTTCATATAAATGAACCGGATTAATAGAATCGGAGTATTGATTATCATCAAATTTCCATAAGTAATCGGTAATGTTATTGGTTACATTTGATGTAAAACTCACTTTGTTTTCGTTTACCATAAAGGTAAAGCCGGCTTGGCATGTAACAACATTTTCTTCATCAACCAGTACCTCAAAGCATAATTCATCCATGCAGTCATTAGCACTGTTATATACTGTTAAGCAAACATCATAAATACCACCAACATCATAAGTGTGTGTGGGTGTTGTGTCGCTTGAGTATTTTCCATCGCCAAAGCTCCATAAATAGTCTGTAATTTCGCCTAATGAGTTATTGTAAAAGGTAACTTCGGTTCCGTTGGCTTCATACCCAAATTCGGCTTTACATGTTGTTTCGGCACCAATAATCTCAATTGTACTTATGTATTCATCAACACATCCTATTACCGTATCTTCAACAGATAAAACCACTTCGTAAAAACCACCTTCAGAGTATTTGTGGTAGGGTTCAAATTCGTTTGAAGATTCATTATCGCCAAAGCTCCAAAAGTAGTTGGTAATATTATTCGACGATAAATTAGAAAATTCTACTGAATCATCAAATACTTGATATTCAAATAGAGCCTGACACATGCTTTGAGCAGTATCGCCAATTAATACTTCATGGCAATTGGTGCTTGTATATTGCCTGTCATCTTTTACGGTTAAACAAACATTATAAATACCTTGGGTATTGTAAATATGCGTTGGATTTGCTTGCGTTGATACCTTGCCATCGTCAAAATTATACATATAGGTTAAACTATTACCTATTGATTTATCGGTAAAACTTACTGTATCATTATTAACCTCAAAATCAAAATCAGATAAAAGTCCATTGGCATAAATAGATATGCCGCCACCAAATGAGCCCATGGCTACCCTGCCGTCGGCTAATCCGCATACAGAGTAAAGGCTAGCGTTTACCATTCCATCGGCAGGGGTAAATGTTTGCCAGTTAGTTCCGTCAAATTTATAAGCTGTTTTATTTGATGATACAGCCCAAAGGTTGCCATATCTGTCTATATCAATATCTTGTATAGCACCAGTTATGTTTGTTGAATAATCAGTCCAATTTGTACCATTATAAACATGTAAAGTTCCGTAACCGCCAAACCATGTTTCATTATTAACCGTATCAAAGTATATTTCATACATGTTGGTTTCTGCAGGTATTGTAAATGGTTCAAATGTAGTACCATTATACTCAAAAACTTCGTTATAGAATGAAAACAGAATATTACCGTTGGGCAGTTCACCTATTGCAGCCATAGATTTTCCCAAGCCTACAAAATCGGTAATATGAGTCCATGTTGTTCCATCAAATTTTAATAAGTCAACTCCTTGGTAATTAGAGAACCAAACATCGCCGTTTGTAGCAGGATAAATATATTCATCAAATACAACATCGGGTACAGGCTTTAATACTTGCATTTCCCCATTTTCGTACATCATAATCTCGGGGCGTAAAGCACTACTCCACCAAACTTTACCATCGGGTGCTGCTGCAAGTGCCCAGCTATAATCACCATCTACTCCGGTTTCTCCGAATACTTCAAGGTTGTTTATGCTTTTCTTTATAACGCCTCCTCGCATGGTGGCATACCAAATATTTCCATAAATATCTTGGTCAATTGAAAATACCCCAACATTATAGTATCCTTGACAAACATTTAAACTTTGCCATCCGGGCATATCGATATAATCAGAGTTGTATGTCCATACATAGCTAAAGGCTGTATCATTGTCTAATAAATCGTCATTTGCCAAATCGGTATATGCCATAAAATTTATGGTGTCTTTATACATTGCTGTGGGAAATGATATATTGTTAAAAACTACGTCAATGGTATCAAGTGCATTTAATACAGTAGTTACTTTAACAGTATCAAAATTTTGACCCGGTATATCAAGTATTACATCAAAATTATTTATAGGCTGATACCCAATATTGGTTACTTTAACTGTAATATCCTGCATATCGCCCGAGCACACTGTCCGTTCACGCTCAATCCATAATACAGCAGCGTTATAATCGCCGGCAACTTCATCAATTTTAAAGTTGTCAATTGCAAAGCCTTCAGTACCTTCGGGCTCGCTCATGCTTGTAAAAATAAACCTAAACAATACCGACTCTTCAAGCCCAATTTCAGGTATTATTGTTGTTGACGTGTTCCATTCGGTATCCATCCCGTTCCATCCGTCGCGAGCACTAAAATTGCCCCATAAATCGTACAAATCGTGAACATTGTGCCAGTTTTCGCCTTGCCTGACAGTAACCCAATTTTCACCCATATTTAATGAGTATTGGAACGAGAGTCCGCTACCCGGGTTTGTTTGCGACCATTTATCGAATGATATTTTAGGCAAGCGTATATCGCTAAAATCAAAAACAGGGCTTAATACTTGCGACAACTCTTGATTACAATTGCCTATTAAATTAGTAACCCATGCTTGCGAGCCGTCAGAAGCTGCATTAATAACAGCAGCAGCAGGAACACCCATTTGCCACGATGAGTTTTCGCCCGTAGCCACCCAATCAACATTACTTTCAAAGCTGTCGGTATAACCGGTTGCATGGTTAAGGGTAAGTGCAATAAGTTTAACAAAATAACTATTCATATAATTATTTTGTGGTATTTCATCGTCAGGGCATGTTACGTTTACTTCTAAATCATACTCTTTGTTCTCCAATAATTCAATAGTTTGATTTAGAACAATAAGCCGTTCTTCGTTGGGTTGTAATGCCAATGCATTAACTGTATCCAAAAACACCTCTTCGCCAAATAACCTTATGCTTGCATAAATGCTGTTAATTACTGTAGTACCATTGTTTTTTACCATAAATTTAACAGTATCGGTGTCATTAACTAAACCGCTGGTTGGTGCAAGCACTTCAATTACCGAAACATCGGTAGCGGGCTGGTAGTTTGATATTTCAAAGTTATCAAAAGCAAAACCTTGACCGCCTGTCCAATTTTCGCGTGAGTTGTATGCAAACCTGAATTGGGTTCCGTTATATCCGCCCAAATCGCCTATAACATGTTTTGCATGAACCCAACCGGCATCAGTAATATTAGTCCAGCCTTCATTAGCTCCATTAAATGGTTCCATATTGTTTAAAAGGTCTTCATGTCCTTGTGCGTAAACTGTGTACCAATTGTCGGGTTCGCCAATTACACCAATGTTCCACCATTCGCCGTCTTTAAAGTATTGTAAATTTACGGCTTGTTCAACTCCCAAATCGCGCCACATATCAAATTCAATAATGGGAAACTGAATATTCTCTAAGCTAAAACCGGGACTATACAGATACGATTTTTCACGAAAACCGCCTTCGGAGCCTAACCCTGTTTTCCATATTTTACCTGATGAAGTAATTGTTGAACTTGCATCGGGTGTTCCGTGTTGCCACGATGCATAAAGGTTATCATGGTGGATTAACGGAGCCCATTCGGTTACCCCTTCCATATCAAACATTATTGACCCTTCAACCAAAATTCCAGGTGCATTTATTATAGTTTTCGATATAGTATCGTTAGTATTGTTAATATCACCCGTTACTCTAATCCATGCTTTTAAGGTGTGTGGACCTTGTGCCGACAGGTTTAAACCTATATTGTTGTATATTCCACTATGGCAATTTGGGCAAATACTATTCCCGCTATAGTCCATAACCACAGTATCGACACCATCAACAACTACATATATTTGGTAGTTATCGGCATTGGTGTTACCGTGATTAAAAATATCGAAATATAAACTACTAAAATCAGATGTTAGATCCACGGTTAAATGCTGTGAGATTTTAAGTATCTCCAAATCGGCACTGCTGCCGTCATAAATCCTAATATCATCAATAGCTATACCATCTAAGCCCAAAATTGCATCGGGACTTGTTGTAAAGTAAATCCTTATTCTTACATTGTCAATATTGGCGTATGGCAGGTTAACCATTGCCTTGCGCCATTGGGCATATTGACCATTTAAGCCGGGGGTATAGCTGTTTTGATATGGCTCCATATCGTAGCAAGCATCGCTAAACGGTACATGGTTCCAACAAATATTTTCCCATGTTTCGCCACCATCGGTTGATGCCTCAATTGACGCTGCCGCCGTTTTATCGGTTTGTACCCAATAGTTAAAGTTTAATATTGGGTAGTTAACTGCTGAAAGGTTTAATATTGGCAGTTCAATATACGAAAGTTCGTTGGCATTGTAATTTCCAGCAAGGTTTGTCATATAAACATTATTACCCGAGTGAGCATGGTTTATTACCTGACCATTTGGTGTGCCAAGTTGCCACGATGGGTTTTGCCCTGCAACTATTATTAAATTAGTGCCTTCAAAATCATCAAAATACGGAAAATCGGCAACAATGAGCTGATTAGTTATAGTGTATTCAGCCGTGTCGTTCATGCTAAAACCATCGCCGCCACATTCTACAGCAATTTTTATTTTATATATGCCTACAGCCGAAAAATCATACTGTGTAGCAAAGGTATGTGTATATGTTGAATCGGGTTCAATGGTTTGGCTTACACCAAAATCGTGTACAAATTCAGCACCATTTACAGAATATGATATATTAAATGAAGTTATGTCATCTATGAGTCCTTGATTTTGTACTTTTGTAATAATGCTTTCTAAACCAAGACCTGATTGCCCTACGGGGTTTATAAGATCTATTACAGCAAGGTCCTTGGCGGGACTTTCTTCTAATTTAAAGTCATCAATCAACAGTCCGGTATCGCCGTTCCAGTTGTTGCCGCCATGCACCATAATAGCAAATTGAACCTGACCTGTATAGGCAAGGTCGGGCAGTTGTGCCCTTACAAATACCCATTCGTCATCAACAACCTTAGTCCATGTTGGACCGTCGCCAATATCATCAATATATTGGTTATAACTGGGCCAGTTTATTGTATTATTGGCAATTGGTATTTCCCATGTATTGGGCGAGGTTGAAGTTAAAATAGTTGCATAGTTTGTTTCATTGGTAAAATTTCTTTTAATATAAAACGAAACAGTTGGCATTTGCATATCATTTAACTCGAACCCGGGGCTCTCTAAATATGCGGTTGTTTTAAAATGTAAAGGCGTATTATTACCTGTTGTAAAAAAGTATTTGCCGCTATATGCTTGCGAGGCGTTATTTGTACGCTCCCATATGGGGTTTTTGTCATATGTTTTGTTGCGCATATACCACGAGCTGTCGATGGTTGCAGCAGCAGGTGCATCAAAATTTTCAAAATAGGGGTAACTGTTAATGGTTTTTAGTTTTGTGGCAGAATGGGTTACGGTATCGCTACTTACCGTATTGTCTAAATCGTAAGCCCAAATACTAAAAGTATTGCTTGTGCCTTCAATACTATAATTAAGGTTATCCCATGTATCTACATTAACCGATGTTAACATAGCTAAATTAGAAGTTCCATTAGTATTACCATCATCTAAACTGCTTTTTAAATAAACATGAGATATAATGCTATCACCAAGGTTTATTATGGTCCCACCAATAATTTCGGGATTAGTAAGCCATGGTGAGGTTTTTGGCCAAACATCAGTAATTTGAGGGTCATTAGTTATCCATTCAAAAATTTCAAAATCGTCAAATGCAAAACCTTCATCTGTGGTTTCATTGCTAACAAATACTATTCTAAATTGTACTGTACCTGTAATTGTGTCGAGAAAAAAAGTGGTCTCTTCCCATTCATCGTAAAAACCCGACCATACTTTTTTATCGGTTTTTTCAATATCATAATCGGGTTGGTTAAAACTGCTTATTGAATCGGCTTTTGGTACTTCAGCCCATTTACCGGTATTGGAGTTATATATTTCAAGGTATGCTCCTGTATTTTCAGAACAATGCCTGAAAATTTTCATTTTTACGCCCATTTGTATGCCTGTAAAATTGTAATATGGGCTATATACATATGAGTACTCGTTGTTATTATGGTTGCCGGTTAAATTGGTAACACAGGCATTTGAACCCGAAAAAGCAGCATCTATTACATTATTAGCAGGTATGCCCACTTGCCACGATGGGTTTTTGCCGTTAACCATCCAGTAGTCGTCTCCTTCAAAATCTTCGGTATTCGGAAACGTTGTAATTATAGGTATGCTTGTTATTTTACATTGAATTGTGTCGTTGGCATTATAATTATCGGTAGCTGCCGAAGCAGTAATTTCAATATTATATTTTTTTGATGCGCTAAAATCATAAGTTGCAGTAAATGAATAACTTTCAGTCTGCCCTATCGATAAACTTATTTGAGTGGTAGCCTCTTGCACCCAACCGGTGCCATTTACATTATATGATACAATATAAGTTTCGTTAATAGTGTTGCTTCCCATGTTTTTAAACTCAATGGTAATGGTTTCGCTTGCTGTTAAGGTACCATTAACAGGAGCAACAAGTGCAACGGGTGCAATATCAAAATCAACACACTCATCGTTCATACATGCCAAAAATGAATGTGGGCTGTTTTCAATAGCAATTAACCTGTTTCCACTTTCCGGAAAATCGTGAATACCTGTCCACGAACCATTTGCCCTAAACTTAAACTCATATTGATGACCAATTTGCAGGTTGTCAATTGTTATTTCGTAAATACCGTTGCCATCATCATCGTTCATTTGCCCTGAGCCACCCCAATCATTAAACTCGCCTGCTAAATCAACCCATTCGTCATCAGGGTTAAACAAGCCTTGTTGAATATGGTATGCCATATTTACTTTAAAGGTAACCTCGGTAGTGTTTTTCCATGGTTCGGCATTTTTACCGTAGTTCTCGCGCAACAGGTCAATTTCGGTATCGGATATTGCTTTATTATATATTTTAATATCGCTTAAAGCACCTGTATAATTTGAACTTACAATTAATTGCGAAGCATTGTCAACTGTACCCGATGCCGCAATTTGATCGATAAGGTCGTAGTTTTTGTAGAATGTAACATTGATGCCATCATAAACTATGGCTGCAAATTGCCATGCATTGGTGTAAAATACCGGTTGCGACTCAAAAGTAGTTTGTGTGCTGCCTGTCCAATAACTAAATACCAATTTATTGTTTATTAGCGATACCTGCCAACTGTTTTCTTGCAAAAGGATAATGTATTCTTCATCAAGCATCATTTTATATGGGTTAACCCACATTGAAACGGTAAAATTATCGGTACTTTGAATAGCAGTAAAACCATTAAAGGTTACACTTTGCGTGTCGCCCATAAACTCCATAGCTTGTATGTTTTCAAACCTTGAATTTATATAAACAGTACTTGATTGTGGAGTGCCTGTTTGATTGGCATTTAAACCATAATTATTGGTATTTTGGTTAAAATCGCAATCAAAAACCAGTTGCGGCGAGGCTGAGTTACCCTGATACTCAATAGCCCCAATATCGGTTCGATAATAAGTTCCATTATATATTCTTGGGTTACCATTATAGTCGGTGGTGGGCAAAAACATATTAATTGTGTCGGTAGTACCTGCATTAATACAAAACGATTCGGGCAAAAGTGACCAATCGGCTGTTGAGCCGTCTTCGCCACTGCCAGGGTTTGCTGTAGAGGCAGTAAACTGTGGGTTTATTACTATATTGTTTTTATATGTAAAATCAGCTATTTGATGACTTTGTACTTTCCACATCCCATCGGTAATACAATTATAGCTCATGTGCCCAATATCGTTTGCATCAAACCAAAACGATAATGTATTGTTTGAAAATATATTACCTTTTATTAAAAATTTATAAGTATTGCCAATAAAAATTGGGTGGCCGTTGTTGTTGGCTATGGTATTATAATAAATGTGTTGTGTTGAATCGGTATCAAAGCACACAATTTGATTTGGACCATCGTTGTTTACAACTATGTTTTGTATAAACTTTATGCTTGAGTTATTTATTAAACAAATAGTAGCTCCATTAGTTTCGGCATTGTTTTTTGTAAACATACAATTTGTAATTGTTACATTACTTTTGTCAAGGTAAATTGCACCACCGTCTTGCTCGGCATAATTATTTTTGAAAACGCACGAATCAATTGCAATTTTATTGTGGTTGTATATAGTTAATACCCCGCCATTTGGTTGTTCACTATTAGTTTTGGCATATTGAAATTCGCAATTTGTAAAATTACTAAATTCAGTATATGATGGTGCTGTAAACCGTATTCCGCCCCAGCCTATAGCCGCATTACCATCTTTTGGCCTAAAAATAATTGGCTCGGCTTTTGTGCCATTGGCATTTATATTTCCACCAGCTCCAATAGTAATTGAATAGTAACCATTAAATAAAACAAGGGTGCCGGGGTTAATATTTAAATAACCATTAACTATTAAATCGTTGTTAACAATTACTGTGTCGGTACTCCAAGTGTCTTCAGAAATGGGAGTTGTTGCAATTTGGGTAGTTGCATAAACATTAATTGTTACCAGTATTATAAAAACAGACAATAAGATTCTGATTATAAAGGTAGCTTTTTTCATAGTTATACTTTTTAAGCGAGTTAATAATATGACTTTGGGCAGTCAAAAAAAAATGTTTTTTCAAACATTAAATTTAGGAAAATAAATGAAAACAAACAGGTAAAAATTGATTATTACATTAGTAATGTGAATTCGATGGTAAAAATTGTTTTTTTATGATAAGTGTAAATAGCAAAATTGTGCTTTTTATCTATTATGCAACACCTTATCTCAATTTTCATAAGTGTTTTATTTTATTATTTTTGTTCACATTGTAAACATAAAAACTTTTATATAATGAAAAAATTACGATTATTGCCATTAATATTAAGTTTGGTTCTTTTGACAGGTACTACCGGTTGGACCTGTACAAATTTTTTGGTAACCAAAAGTGCATCAACCGACGGTTCAACATTTATTAGCTATGCTGCCGATTCGCATGTGCTGTTTGGCGAGCTGTACCATTGGGGTGCTGCCGATTACAAACCCGGCACTATGCTAAAAGTTTATGAGTGGGATACGGGAAAATATTTAGGTGAAATTGCTCAAGTTGCCCACACATACAATGTTACAGGTAATATGAATGAGCATCAGGTATCAATTGGCGAAACTACATATGGTGGGCGTAAAGAATTGATTGACACTACCGCAATAGTTGATTACGGTAGTTTAATGTATATAACACTACAACGGTCAAAAAGTGCTCGCGAGGCCATTAAGGTAATGACAGGGCTTGTAGCCGAATACGGTTATTACAGTTCGGGCGAGTCGTTCTCGGTTGCCGATGCCAACGAGGTTTGGATGCTTGAAATAATCAGCAAAGGACCCGGAAACAAAGGTGCTGTTTGGGTTGCTCGTATGATTCCTGACGGATATGTGGCCGGACATGCAAACCAAGCCCGCATAACAACATTCCCGTGGGATGATGATGCAACATCTATTTCATCAGAAAATATTGATAATATTTTTGATAAAAATATAACTACCGTTTATGCAGCCGATATAATGAGCTTTGCCAAAGAAGCAGAGTATATTAATAATAAAGTAACTAAAAAGAATTTTAGTTTTTCGGACACCTATGCACCCGTTGCTTTTGGTGGAGCTCGATTTTGCGAAATACGTGTTTGGGCATGGTTTAACGATGTTGCCGATGGAATGGACGAATATTGGGAGTATGCAAAAGGCAATATTACCCACGATAAAAAAACAGAATATGCAAATAACCGTATGCCATTGTGGGTAAAGCCCAACAAAAAAATATCGGCACACGATGTTATGAATAATATGCGCAACCATTTAGAGGGCACCGAATTAGACATGAGTAAAGATATGGGCGCAGGTCCTTTTGCCAACCCTTACCGCTGGCGCGGATTAACATGGAAAGTTGACGGAAAAGCTTATTGTAACGAGCGGGCTACTGCCACTCAGCAAACAGGTTTTTCGTTTGTGTCGCAAATGCGCTCATGGTTGCCTAACGAAATTGGTGGTATTTTTTGGTTTAGCGTTGACGATGCAGCTAGCTCTGTTTACACACCAATTTACGCTTCGTCAACACGAGTGGCCGAAGCATTTGAGGTGGGTAACGGCAATATGATGACTTTTAGCAATGAATCGGCTTTTTGGGTTTTTAACCAAATTAGCAATTTTGCATACACGCGTTACAGCTATATTCATCCAGAAATTGAAGCTAAACAACAAACACGCGAAAAAAAATATATTGCATATACACCGGCTATTGATAAAGCTGCACAAGAGTTGTTAAAAACCGATAAAGCTTTGGCTGTTGAATTTTTAACCGATTACTCGGTAAACACAGCAAACAGGTTGGTTCACGATTGGAAAGATTTTTATAAATACCTGTTTACAAAATATATGGACGGTAACATTAAAGAGAAAAATGATATTCCGGCAAACCATATATATATTCCTGCTAAAGTTGACCAACCCGGATATGGCGAAGAATGGTACCGCAGAATTGTTAAAGAGACAGGCGAGCAATTTTTAATGCCGGCAGGTGATGGGCATTAAGAAGTGAAATAAAAAGGCGTACAATTAAATACTTACCTTTCTTATTACCTTTACAATCATAAATTGCACATCTTAAATATTTGAAATTTAAGATGTGCAATTTATGATTTTTAATGCATCCAAATTATTAATTTTGCCATTTTAGAAAGTTAAATGTAAAATTACAAACAAATAAAAAAACAAGAATAACTATGTTTTTTTATGGCAATTAAAAAATAAAACACTATTTTTGCGCCGATTTTGTGCGTAATCTCTTTCAGTTGACACAGGAGCCTGATACATTACGTGCGTAACAAAAAAAAAAGTACTACAATGGATTTAATGAAAATTGTTGAAAAAGAGTATTCTGTTGAGAATGAATTATCTGAATTTAAAGCAGGTGATACAATTACCGTTCACTATAAAATTCGTGAAGGCGATAAAGAGAGAATACAGCAATTTAGAGGAACTGTAATTCAAATTAAAGGTGTTGGTCTTACAAAAACATTTACCGTTCGTAAAATGTCGGGTAATGTTGGTGTTGAAAGAATTTTACCACTATCGTCTCCTTTGATTGACAAAATTGAGGTTAACAAAAAAGGTAAAGTTCGTAGAGCAAGGATTTTCTACTTACGTGAGCTTACAGGTAAAAAAGCAAGAATTAAAGAGAAAAGAACTTAATAGATTTATACCAACAAAAAAGGCTTCCAATTGGAAGCCTTTTTTGTTTACTTTAACTATCCATCTCTTTCTCCCACCTCTCTTCAAGTAATCCCAGTTTTACTGCAAGAACAATATTTTTCATATGCCGCTTAACCACAGGTGGGTCAATCATTTTTGTACCAAGTGATACTACGCCCAAACCTTTTTGTTCGGCTATTTTAGCAGCATAAACAATCTTTTTGGCCTTTTCAATATCTTCGGGTTCAGGTGCAAAACCTTGTTTTATTACAGGTACCTGACGCGGATGGATACATCCCATGCCTTCAAATCCCAGTGATTTACTTGTTTTTACATTTTCAGAAAGCCCTTGCATATCGCCCACATCAGAAAACACACTATCAATAGGCTGAATTTTGGCAGCATGGCAAGCATTAACCAAGCGTGTTCGAGCATACAGCGATTCGTTACCCTGTTTTGTTCGCCTAACTCCAAGGTCGGCAGTAAAATCTTCAAGACCAATTGCCAATGCAATAATTTTATCTGATGATTTTGCAATTTCAAAAGCCATTTCAACACCAAGAGCACTCTCAATTATTGGCATAAAGAATATGGGGTTGGTTATATTATGCTTTTTCATAAGCATATCAACCTTTTGCTCTACCTTTTTTATGTAAGCAGCATCCTCTATTTTAGGAATTAAAATAATTTGTACGTTATGCTGAATTATGTAATCAAGGTCTTCTATACCCCTATTGCCTTGATTTATACGCACCATGCGTTCTGCTCCATAAAAATTACAAGCCCGTAAGGCATTTCTAATTAAAAAACGCGCTTCGTCTTTTTTTGCGGGAGCAACTGCATCTTCAAGGTCAAGTATAATACCATCGGGTTCGTGCAGACCTGCATTTAAAAACATGCTTGGGGTGTTGCCCGGCAAATATAAGCGGCTAAACCTAAAGCGTTCTTTTGTAGTTTTATCTTTATTAGTATTAATTGCATCAGGTAAAAACTCTTTATCAGAAGTGATAAGATTTTTTATGGCAGCCTCTAAACGGGCAGTTATTACCCAGGGCAAAGCACCCCTATCAATTACCTCAATAATTGTATTTTTTATACCGTAAAAACCAAGAACTTCATAAATCAATTCTTTAAGAGATTCGCCATAAAGACTTGCCACCTTACTTTTTAAATCTAACTGAATACCGCCATTTTGCGTAATCTCCATCTGTACATGGCAATCAGACCGTACTTTGGGACCAATATTTCCTATTTTTGCAATTGTTTCTTTTTTCATTTTTTACTTTCTAAAATTTAATATCGGAATCAAATATCATAACTGCATATTAATTTTCATAATATTATTATGGTGTTTCTAAGCAGAATAAACATAATTGTTAAAAACTCGGTTGATTTCTTATTTTGTATTGGCTTAAAGTACAGGTGTAAATGCCTTATATTAGCAAAAATTACAAAACTAAATTATTATGGGCAGGTATTTATTTGTTTTTACATTGCTGTTTTTATTCCCTTTGGTTCAGTTTGCACAAACCGAGACTTTAGTGGCACAGGGTATCGAAAAGACTTTAGTGGTTAAGTATTCGCAAAAGGCTGTTAATAGCAATAACAATCAGATTTTGGAATTTGTGGCAACGGCAAAAGCACTTCCGGTTAGTGCAACAACCCTAAATTATAATGTAAAAGAGCATCAAAAAATTATTAAAAACTCCAATAAATTACAATTGCAATTGTCGGTGGGCAACTTTGTTTTTCCTGACGAGGTAAACTATCTTAAATTTAACATTAATAAGTTTTTAACCCCCGGTACAATAAGCTATACATATATTTTTGCCGATGCCAATGGTAATGTTTTGGAGACCAAAACCGTAAAAAACAAAAAATTTAAAAATGGAGCATATCTGTTAAATAAAAAAATAGAAAACACGCATAATACAACCTCGTTTAAGCTTTATTTATCAGAAGTTAGCTTTGGTTTTACCGAAGATGATGTTGCAAAACTTAATGTATTTTTGCGTATTGTTGATGCCTATTACAATGCCGATGCAAGGTTAAACCTTTTGGAGCAGGAGTTGGACAAAATAAGGAATGACTCTATTGAGATGCTGGAAGAGTACAAGCAAATTACCATAGATAATATTAAAACTTTTAACCAAATCCGTTCTCAACGTTTTACAAGCAAGTTAGCCCTCAATACCAACGACCCTATTCAATTTAAATCGCATTTTGGCAGGGTTGAGGTTCGCAACAGGCAAATAAAAAAAGACATTGAAAAAACCATTGATAATATGCATATTACATATTATTTAAAGGGAAAAGACTGGCTGAAATGGGGCGACAAACAAAAAGCCGGCAACTATTTTGAAAAATCAATAGCCGAAAAAGGAAACTATCCACCACCTTTTTATGAGCTGGCAATGTTTGATTTTGAGAATAAACTATATACCAAGGCAATTGATACCTGCTCAATGATTTTAAATAGCTTAAAACCTGATTCTGACACCCGCTACAATACTGTAAAACTGGCTGAATCAGTAATATACGTTTATTTAAATGATATTGATGCTTTTATTGCAGAAGGAAATTTTACAAACGCATTAGAAAAATTAACTTTATGTGAAAACTATTCGAAAAATATACCTGGTGTTAAATATTTTAGTGAGTTTGATGAGGTTCATGGTAAGCTTTTTATGGCTTATTATATTGATATGGTAAATACCGCACACCAACAAATTAAAAACAAGCAATTGCAAGAGGCACAGCTAAATATTGATTCGTTGATACGGTTTAGGGCAGCTCACAGTAGTTTTATTAAAAATGATGCAAATGAGCATGGGTTGTTAACCGATTTGTATGACGCATGGATTGATACCGGAAAAGTATATATGGAAAATGGAATTTCCGACTCATCGTTGTTTGCATTTACGCAGGCTTATATTTTGTGCCATAAGCATGAGGTTATTGCTTGTACCAATGAGCTGAACATGCTTATACAGCAGGCGCGCATTAACCAATATAATTACATGATTGTGCAGGTTAAGGTTTTAATTGATGAGCAATGGGCCGATTCAGCAATAAATTTACTTAATGAAGCCGAAACATTCAGGGCACAAAATAGTTTGGATGCAAACCCACAAGTTGCTGAGTTGAATATAAAAGCACAGCAATTAAAATATGCCGAATATATTACTCAGGGTGAAGCAGTTTATAACGAGAATAAATCGCGCGAAGCCCTTGCCTTTTACGATGAGGCGGTTTTAATTGAAAAGTCTTACGAAATTATGACTGACACTACTTTAACAGAAAAAATTTTGATGGCTGCACAAAACTATATTATACTACTTTGCACTCAGGGTGAATCGTTAGTTGAGGCTCTTCATATTAATGATGCAAAGCAAAAACTTAATGCTTCCAAAAACATATATAACTATTATAGTATTACTGACACCATAAGTACCACAGCAATAACAAGTCTTAAAAATAAATTAAAGACAGGTAAGTGCGAAGAGGTGCAGTATTATTATAATATACAGATAATTGCATCAAAAAAGTTTATTGAGCAAAAGGAGTTTATTTTCTCGTGGAATGCTTTGGAAAAAGCACAAAACATAAAAAAAAGTAACAAGGAGTGCAATTTGAATGATACGACATACAGGCGTTTAACAAATGAGATAAGTGCAATGCTGCATTATCAGAAAAAAACCATTGAAATTAATGAGCAGCTTGAAAATAAGGAATATGCAAACTCAATTGATGACTATATTGTTTTAACCAAGTTTTATACCGACTCGTGCCAAAACAATTTTGGGATACAACATAAAGACTTTTACAGCTATATTTTTACAAATAAAAACCTTGGCTTAATTGACTTTGGTGTACGGTATTATATTGATTTGGGGAAAACCGATACTGCCTTATTGCTGTTGAATGAACTATACGCAAAAGATTATATTGCATCGTGGTCAAAAGCAAGTCAAGTGGCATTAGGAACGCAACTTGCCCTTAACGATATTGAAGCTGATACCGCAATTGACCCAAAAGTTAGGGTATTGGAGTATTCAAAAGCCAATAAGTGGTATAAATATCTTAAAAAGATCTATTTGCAGCAGTGGAAAAATTTATAGATCTTATATCGAACTCAGGTTATTTTTATCAAAACTAACTTTCAACTTTTAATTCAATGTCATTTAGTGAAGAGAAAAGAAAGATACTACTCTCCCTTAATCCCTCTCCAAAGAGGAACTTATTTGCCTTAACTAAACGACATTAACTTTTAACTTCTAACTTCTAACTTCTAACTTCTAACTTCTAACTTCTAACTTCTTTTCTACTCCCACTCAATAGTTGCAGGTGGTTTTGAGCTAATATCGTAAACAACGCGGTTGATACCCCTTACCTGATTAATAATTTTGTTTGACACCTTTGCAAGAAATTCATAGGGCAGGTGTACCCAATCGGCAGTCATCCCATCGGTTGATGCAACGGCACGTAAGGCCAAAACATTCTCGTAGGTGCGCTCGTCGCCCATAACGCCAACCGAATTTACATTTAACAGCATTGCGCCGGCTTGCCAAACATCGTTGTATAAATTATCGTCTTTTAATGCGCTAATAAAAATATCATCGGCCTGTTGTAATACATTTACTCTTTCGGGAGTTATTTCGCCTAAAATACGAATTGCCAACCCCGGACCCGGAAAAGGATGTCTGCCTAAAATAAGTGGATCAATGTTTAAGGCTTTACCCACACGGCGTACTTCATCTTTAAAAAGCAGATTTAAAGGCTCAACAATTTTTAAATTCATTGTGGCAGGCAATCCACCAACATTGTGGTGCGATTTTATGGTTGCCGATGGTCCTTTAACCGAAATTGATTCAATAACATCTGGGTATATAGTTCCCTGAGCCAGCCATTTTACATTTTTAATTTTTTTTGCTTCTGCATCAAAAACATCAATAAAATTTTTACCTATGCTTTTGCGTTTTGCTTCAGGTTCGGTTATTCCGGTCAAACCGGTATAAAACAGTTGCGATGCATTAACGCCAATTACGTTTAGTCCCATATGTTTGTATGAGTCGAGCACCTGAGTAAATTCATTTTTACGCAACAAACCATTATCAACAAAAATACAAGTAAGGTTTTTGCCTATAGCTTTGTGCAATAAAATTCCTGCAACAGTAGAGTCAACACCTCCTGACAGCCCTAAAACAACCTTATCGTTACCAAGTTTTTCCTGTAACTCACTTATTGTTGATTCAACAAATGAATCGGGGGTCCAATTTTGTTTGCAATTACAAACCCCCACCATAAAGTTTTTTAGGATAGTTTTTCCATCGGTGGTATGGTAAACTTCGGGGTGAAACTGAATACCAAAGGTTGTTTCGCCCTCAATTTCAAATGCACCCACTTTTACATCGGCGGTACTTGCAATAATATTGTAATTTGTTGGCAGCTTTGCAATGGTATCTCCGTGGCTCATCCATACCTGTGAATTATCGCTAACACCTTTAAATAAAATATTGTCTTTATTTATGTATTGTAAATTTGCCCTGCCGTACTCTCTATTTTTTGATGGAAGTACTTCGCCACCATAATTATGTGCTAAAAACTGAGCTCCGTAGCAAACGCCCAACAACGGATACTTTTTCTTTATTTTTGACAAATCGGGTATAAGGGCATTTTCATCGCGAACCGAAAATGGACTGCCCGAAAGTATTACCCCTTTTATTGATTTATCTAATTCAAATTTATTGTAAGGATGTATCTCACAATAAACGTTTAATTCACGTACTCTTCTGGCAATCAGCTGTGTGTATTGTGATCCAAAGTCAAGGATTAGTATTTTTTCTTCCACGGTAAAACAGTTTTTATTAGCAATTCATATTGGTGCAAATATAATTAGTGTCAGCAAGAAAACTCCACAAAATTAGATTTTTTTCTTTTTGTTATATCTCGCTTTTTTTTAACTCTCTGATGCTAAGGCATCACTTCGTTAAAAGAAAAACAAAATATTTTCAAAAATCTTTAAAATCGTAAAAATTGACAGTTTTCGTACAGATACTAATTTAACCTAAATTGAGTGATTAAAATAGAGAGAATTGGGAATGATTAAGGTTAAAAAATTCAAGGTTTCTAAAAAATCATTTGATGAATATATTTGCAAGAACCTAACTTTATTAGTGCTTTTCAATTAATTAATAATTCATTTGATGACTAAAAGAACACTATTACTATTCCAGTTCTAAAGAAAATATTTTCCCGTCAACAGCCAATTCGGTATTTTTGAATTCCTGCCTTGCTTCATTTTGCAATACATCTAACTTTTTATACCTATTTGAGAAATGCCCGAGTAAAAGCTTTTTTACATTGGCTTGTTTTGCAATTTCGGCAGCTTGCCTTGCTGTGGAATGTCCTGTATCTTTTGCCCGTTTTTTGCCTTCGTCGGCATATGTTGCCTCGTGGTATAACAAATCAACCCCGTGTATAATTGGTATAATTGCAGGTTTTTTTGCTGTATCGGAAACAAATGCATAAGAGCGTGGCTTTGGTGGGTTTTTGGTTAAATGTTTATTAAGGTAGGTGGTTCCTTCTTCATTGGTATAATCTGCCCCCTCTTTTATTGATTGAAGATTTTTAATAGGAATACTAAGCTCTTTGATAATATCTCCTTTTAAATTTCTTAATCTGGGTTTTTCTCTAAATAAAAAACCACATGTTGGTACTCTGTGGCGTAATGGAAATGATTGAACTATTACCTTATCGTCTTCAAAAATAGTTTCTAAACCATTGTAATGCAATGCATGAAAAACAATTTCATATTCAATGCCCCTATCCATGGTTTCAAGAAATGCATCAATAAGTGATTTTAATTTAAAAGGTCCATAAATGTGAAGAGGGGTTTTGCGGCTAAGCATGTTCATGGTTGATACCAAACCAAAAATACCCAAAAAGTGATCGCCATGTAAATGGCTAATGAAAATGTGATTTATTCTAAGTATTTTTATTTTGTATCGGTGTAATTGTATCTGTGTTCCTTCACCGCAATCAATTAAAAAAAACCGCTCAAGTATGTTTAATGCTTGAGCGGTTGAAAAACGTGAGGATATAGGTAAAGCAGAGCTACACCCTAATATTGTTACAGAAAAGGTCATTAATCCTCTTCCTTGGTAATTACTTTTGCGGCTTCATCAATATTTGTTGTAATATTTAGCACCGTATCTAATTGCGATATGGTTATTAAACGCTCAACAGCGGTTTGTAAGCCTGATAGCACAAATGTTCCGTTGGCATTTTTACATAACCTGTTTGCAACTAATATTGCCGATAACCCCGATGAATCGCAATAGCGACAATTACTTAAATCAAGTATAATGTTTTTTTCACCATTTCCTGCAATTAAAACCAATTCTGATTTTAATGATGGTGCAATATGCGTATCAAGTTTATCAATCATAACTTGAATTTGCGTATAAGTATCTAACTTTTCAATTTTAAACTCCATGAATAGAATATTTTTACATGGTTAATATTTCTTTTTTACCAAATATAATAAAACTATTTCTCATTATTAAATAAAACGCTTTACTTTTTTTAATAATAATTAATTCAAGTGGCACACAACAACTCTTTTACAGTAAGTTAAAAAGCTTAAAGCAAGTAGGTTAAATCATAATAATACTTAAAATAATTACAACTATGTATATAAATAAAATATTGTTAAAATAGTGTTTACGGCATTTTTACCATAAAAAAGCCCATCAATAAAAATGATGGGCTTTTTGTTATCAAATAATTATTGTTATTCTTCAGACTTTGGTTCTTCTTTTTTTGCAGCCTTTTTAGGTTCTTCCTTTTTTGTAGCTTTTTTTGTCTCTTTTGTGTCGGCTACTTTCTTGGTTTCTTCTTTTTTAGGCTCCTTCTTTGCTGTCTTTTTAGGCTCCTCTTTTACATCCTCCTCTTTGTCGGTTGTTTTTTTAGGCTCGTCCTTTTTTGCAGCTTTTTTAGGTTCTTCCTTTACAGCTTCATCTTTTTTAGACTCGTCCTTTTTTGCAGCTTTTTTAGGTTCTTCCTTTACAGTTTCATCTTTTTTAGTTGCTTTTTTAGGCTCGTCCTTTTTTGCAGCTTTTTTAGACTCATCTTTCTTAGATTCTTCCTTTACAGCTTCATCTTTTTTAGTTGCCTTTTTAGGTTCCTCTTTTTTAGGTTCTGCTTTCATTGGTTTTTCAGAAGATTCCATTTTTGATTTTAAATCTGCTAAGGCAGCAATATCACCTAATGTTGTTTTTTCTAAATTATCAACAATCTTCTTTTGTGATCTTTTATTTGATTTTGATGAACCTGCTTTTTTACTTCTATTTTCAGCTCTCTGAACATCTTCAAATACTCTTGAGTGGCTTACAATAATCTTTTTAGCATCTTTATTGAATTCAATAACTTTGAATTGCAATTTCTCATCTAATTTAGCAGGTGTTCCATCTTCTTTAACCATATGTTTAGGGGTACAGAATCCTTCAATACCATAAGGAAGTGAAATAATTCCACCTTTATCGGCCAATTCAATTATTGTTCCATCGTGTATTGAGTCAACATGGAAGATTGTTTCAAATACTTCCCATGGGTTCTCCTCTAATTGCTTATGACCTAAGCGTAACCTGCGATTGTCTTTATCAACTTCTAATACCTGAACATCAATATCAGCACCAATAGTTGTATATTCGGCAGGGTGTTTTATTTTCTTAGTCCACGATAAATCAGATATATGAATTAATCCGTCAACACCTTCCTCAATTTCTACAAAAATACCAAAATTGGTAAAGTTGCGAACCTTGGCAGTCTGTTTTGAGCCAACAATATATACTTTGTCAATATTTTCCCATGGATCGGTTTTAAGCTGTTTCATGCCAAGTGACATTTTTCTCTCATCACGGTCAAGTGTTAAAACAACAGCATCAACTTCGTCACCAACTTTTAAAAATTCGTTAGCGCTACGTAAGTGTTGCGACCATGACATTTCTGAAACGTGAATAAGACCTTCAACACCGGCAGCAATTTCAACAAATGCACCATAATCGGCAATAACAACCACCTTACCTTTAATTTTGTCACCAACTGCTAATTTTTCATCTAAAGCATCCCATGGATGAGGGGTAAGTTGTTTTAATCCTAGAGCAATACGTTTTTTATCATTATCAAAATCAAGGATTACTACATTTAGTTTTTGGTCTAACTGCACAATCTCTTCCGGATGTGAGATACGTCCCCATGATAGGTCGGTAATATGGATAAGACCATCAACACCGCCAAGGTCGATAAATACTCCGTATGATGTAATATTTTTAACAGTTCCTTCAAGAACTTGTCCTTTTTCAAGTTTGGCAATAATCTCTTTTTTCTGAAGCTCAAGTTCGGCTTCAATAAGGGCTTTGTGCGAAACTACAACATTTTTAAATTCATGGTTGATTTTAACAACTTTGAATTCCATTGTTTTGCCAACAAATATGTCGTAATCACGAATAGGTTTCACATCAATTTGTGAACCCGGAAGGAAAGCTTCAATACCAAATACATCCACAATCATACCACCTTTAGTACGGCATTTGATAAACCCTTTAATAATTTCATCTTGTTCAAGCGACTGGTTAACCCTATCCCATGAGCGTAGTGCTCTTGCTTTTTTGTGTGAAAGTGTAAGCTGACCATTTCGGTCTTCTTGACTTTCAACAAAAACTTCAACTTTGTCGCCAATTTTTAATTCAGCATTGTAGCGAAACTCGTTCATGTTAATAACACCCTCTGACTTATAGCCAATGTTAATAAGGGCTTCACGCTTGTTCATTGCTACTACGATACCGTCAATTACTTCGTTTTCGGCAATTGATGATAAAGTTTTTTCGTACAACGATTCCATCGCTTTGCGATCATCTGTTTCTTCTACAGCTTCGTTTTCGTAGGCATCCCAATCAAATTCTTCAGGGTTGGTTTCTTTGTTTTCAGTTTTAGCCTCTACTTTTACTTCTTCTTCAGCTTTCTTTACTTCTTCTTCAGCTTTTACCTCAACAGCTTCTTCTTTTTGTTCAACTTCATTAGTCTCAACAGCTTTTTGCTCTTGAGGCACTTCATTCTGCTCATCCTGAGCCTTTAATTCTTCGTTATTTTCCATCTTAATTCAATAAAAATTAATAAGTTAGACATTATATTGTAAAAATTGAGCCGCAAAATAACGGTTTTTGAAGCAGAAAGGCAAATTATTTCAGGTGTTTTTTGTTATTGTAACTGTTTTTTATTCAATTGCCTACGATAATAATATGGTTTAATTGTGGCAACTATGTTTTTACTGGAAATATCTTGAATCTTAGAAAAAAAAGAAGCTAAAAATATTGCAGCCTTTTTTTTTAATATTATACTTTTAAAATACACCTAACCTGAATAATTCATGGAAATTAACAAATTACACTTAATACTCTGTATAAATGTAAGATACAACAAAAACTATTACAATAATAAATTTGTAAATTTTCACTAAAGTACATTTATTTTGGTGCATCTATTTCGCCCGCCTTAAGGTAAACCTGA